>JBOGLX010000048.1:0-2028 GCA_050745765.1 Occallatibacter sp.
CAGGAACGCCCGGGGATGCACCACTCTGAAAAAAAAGGGCGCCAGATAATCGTTCCACCGCAGGGCTTTCAACATTCGGGGAAGCGGCTTGTCATACCCATCCATCCCCAGGCAATAGAGCAAGGGCTGCCGCGAGAGCGCATCGCGCAGAGCAAGAACTCCTGCGCTGGAATATGCTCTATTAATTATGCCTTCCGAAAGCACGTGATGATAGCACGCGATCGACCGCACCTCGCCGCGGAAGGAGAAATCCTGGTGCTTCAGCGCGTAGCCCGCGCGCACGATGTCACCCTCCACTGCCACAAAAAACTCGTTACAGACGGTGCTGCCGTTGCGCCGGGGCAGGTATCTCGGAGCGGGTTCTTCGTAAAACACCAGGTCTTCGGCGGCGCCGGCGGCGCGAAGCCGCTCATTAAAGTCTCTCACGGCAGCCATGTGGCGCGCGGTATAGGGAACAATGGTGACGGGCATGACGGCTCCATCAGCCGCCGTTCTCACGGAGCAGGCGGTGGATTTCCTCCCCGTATTTCTCCAAGGTGCTGAGCCCGATTCCTGGGACGGCCAGCAAGCCCTGGGTCGTCGCAGGCCGGTTGTCGGCCAGGGCTCGGAGTGTGCGGTCGCTGAAAATTCGGAATGCGGGCACGCCGCGGCGCCGTGCCTCACCCAGACGCCACACGCGTAGCGCCGCTTCGAGACGGGAGCCGGCTCCAGCCTCTGACCCCTTTACGGTTGCTGCAGGGCTCGGCCGGAACCCAGCCGCGGGCCTCGATGCCGGCAGCGCACCCGTGGAAACAGCGGGCTTCTTAGTTTTGCGCTTCGCGGATCGGGGCGCCGTCTCCTTCATCACCAGATCGACGGGCGTTTCTTCATTCACGGCACAGGATGCCCGCGTAAGACGGGCTTTGCGGTACGGGATCTGTTTGCCATCCTTCTCGAAGACCGCGTCTGAGAGCTGCACCAGTCCCGCCCGCGCTGTGGCGCCGAGCACTTCTTCGAAAACGTCGCGGCTCATCTCATGGCCTGCGAATAGTTCCCTATACAGCTTGCCTGTTGATGTCTCACCGCCGGAGCGCAACGCGGCCATCAGCCGCCACAGCGTCTTCTGCTCGAGCTCCGTGGCCGTCCTGAACCGCTGCGCGGCGCACCGCGCCGGAGCGCAAAAGTCGCAGATCCCACACGGTTTCTCGCCGTCCGTGAGGTCACCGAAGTGCCGCACGAGGCTGGCCATGCGGCACTGATGACTCTCCGCATAACGCATCATCTGGTCGATCTGCATTTGCTTCTGCTTACCCTGGGCGATATAGGCCTCGCGCCAGTGCTCGTGGCCCCGGCTCACGTTTTCGGAGAAATCCACCGCAGCGCCGCCGTGCGTCCAGAGCTTTTCGAGCGCTCGATCGAACACCTCTTCATCCATTCGGACCTGCTGCTGTAGCGCCGCCTTATTTTGAGGGTCGGCCCGCAGCCGGGCGAAGATCGCGTCAAGCAGGGTCACATCGGGATAGTCGCGCTCCAGGAAGAAGTCGTGGGTGTAGCGGTCGGCGTAGGAGTGCATCAAAATCGCGCGGCTGGCGGCGCCATCACGCCCAGCACGTCCGATTTGCTGGTAATAGGCTTCCAGGCTACCGGGCAGGGCCGTGTGGATTACGGTGCGAACGTCGGGCTTATCAATCCCCATCCCAAAGGCAATCGTCGCTACCATAACCGGGAGGCGGCCCTCGACGAACTCCTTTTGCACTCGCTGGCGGCGCTGCGGATCGAGCCCAGCGTGATAGGCTGCAGCGGGAAAGCACTCGGCAAGCTCGCCTGCCAAGTTTTCAGCCTGCTTGCGCGTGGGCGTGTAGACGATCGCCGGCCTACGTTCTGCCTCCCGCAGGAGTTGGCCGGTGAGCCCGGCCCGTTGGGAGGGGGCCATCCCGACAAGCTCGATGGCGATGTTGGCGCGCCGGAAGCCGTGAACGAAGCGGAGCGGCTGCTGAAGTCCTAACTGCTCGGCGATGTCTTTTTGAACGATGGGTGTTGCGGTAGCGG
>JBOGLX010000049.1:0-11352 GCA_050745765.1 Occallatibacter sp.
GAGTAACGATGAAGCGCGGAGTTATCGTACTGATTGTCGTAGTCCTCGCTCTTGTGCTGGGTGGCTGCGAGTTCGTCGGTGTGCGCAATAAGCTGGCAGTCGAGAAAGAGGCGATCACAGGACAGTGGAGCCAGGTGGATGCCGATCTGCAGCGCCGCGCCGACCTGATTCCCAATCTCGTCGAGACGGTAAAGGGATTCACCAAGGAAGAGAGCAGCGTTTACGCCAATATCGCGCAGGCGCGCGACGGCCTGATGAACGCGCAGGGACCGCAGGCCAAGATCGCCGCCAACGGGCAACTGGACAACGCGCTCGCCAAGGTGCTGGTGCTCACGGAGAACTATCCGCAACTCCGCTCGAGCGAGCAGTTCATGCGCCTGCAGGACGAACTGGCCGGAACAGAAAACCGCATCGCCGTGTCGCGCATGCGCTATAACAACGCCATTCAGGACTACAACACGTTCATCCTGCAGTTTCCCAACAACATCTGGGCGAACATGGCCGGCTACAGGCAGAACACGGCCTACTTCACGGCCAGTCCGGCGGCGCAGGCCGTGCCCAGCGTCAAATTCTGAACGCCCTCAAAACGCGATGAGGCCATCCCGCCACGCGGGATGGCCTCATCGCTGCCGGAATTCCGGCCCGGCCTTGTCCGTCCTGACCCTGACCGTCCTGGCCTTGTCCGTCCTACTTGTACGAGCCAATCGCGCTGGCTTCGTCGTCGTAGATGTCGAAGACCGTGTAAAGCTTGGTCAACTGAAGCAGGTCGTGTACCTTCTTGGTGAGCTTGAGAAGCTTCAGCCTGGCGCCCTGGTTTCTGGCCGTGGTGTAGGCGCTCACCAGCTCGCCCAACCCCGAGCTATCGATGTAGTTCACGTCTCCCAGGTTGAGCAGAATGTCCTTCCGGCCTTTGCCGATCAGGTCGCGAATGGCGTCTCGCAACTGCACGCTGCCCTCGCCCAGAGTGATCCGCCCGCTCAGGTCCAGAACGGTCACGCCATCCACCTCACGCGAAGCAATAGTTAGTGCCACGGATAATTCCCTCCTTTTCGGGTAATACTGTTATAGCATCTCCACGGCCTGGTACAAGGGGCCGGTCAAGGTGGAAAACCCCATCCACCGGATTCCCCGTTGAGCAACGATCGCCCTCGGCCATCCGCGCAGGCGCTTCAGGTGTTTTCGTGGGCCGGCGCCAGACGTTTCACCAACGTCAACTCGGTGCCGGGATGCAATTGCCGAAAGTGTACTTCATCCATGAACGAACGCATCAGGAAGATGCCGCGCCCGGTTCCGCGCAGCAGGTTTTCCGCGGCCAGCGGATCGGGCAGTGTCTCCGGGTCCACGCCGCGGCCCTGGTCGGCGATGGTGAACACCAGCGCCGACCCGGTGTTTTCCAGGCTGACGGCGATCTTCTTCGCGGGATCGTACTCGTTGCCGTGCAGTACAGCGTTCACGGCGGCTTCGCGCACCGCCATCGCGATGTGGAAGCGCTCATCCTCGTCCAGGCCAGCCTCCTCGGCCAGCTTGTCCGCGGCGGCTTCCACCTCGCCCACGCTCTCCATTGTGGAGCTCAGCGTGAAACTTCGCCGGCCTGGCCTCGGTGCGCTCAAATCGTCTCAAACCGCCCTGCGGTAATCAGATGCGAAAACTCGGGCCCCGCCCTTTTATAGCCATTAAATGATTGCTGCACCCGAAGCTCCGTGCCCCATCCTTGCTGTCATCCTGAGCGGAGCGCAGCGAAGCCGAAGGACCTGCTTCTTGTCGCTCTGTCGCAAGGGTGGGAAGCCACGACAGTTCGGTATAGCGTCCAGGGAACCGCCGCAATCCTCAGAAAACCTTCCTCGCAGTTTCATCGCTCGAACCGATTGTGTCAAGCGGGCAGTGCGTTCGCGTCGCGCGTTCAAGAGCGCCGGGCAGATTCGGCTCTCAATCCGCCGCGCCCAAACCCCGCTCGCAGCGGCTACACTCACTTCATGCGGCCCCGCGTTTCAACCCGCGTCAGCCTCACCGCGCTGCTCGGCACGCCCGTCACGGACGCGCAGGGCCATCTCCGCGGCCGGCTCAAAGACATCGCCGTGGCCACCGGCCCGGACGCAGGCAAAGTCGCCGGCCTGGTGCTCAAAACCCGCGCCGGCCTGTTCCTCGTTCCCTCCGAGGACGTGATGGAGACCCCGGCCGGCACGCTCGAACTGCGCTCCTCGGGCGCACTGCCGCCCCTTAAGGACGGCGGCAACTACCTCTATCTGCAGCAGGATCTGGTGGACCGCCAGATCATCGACATTCACGGCCGCAAAGTGGTCCGCGCCAACGACGTGGACCTGGAGTGGCTGGGCCGCGGCGGCGCCCACCTGCTGCGCGTGGCCGAGGTCGAAGTGGGATTGCGCGGCGCTTTTCGCCGCGTCTTCAAGGGCCTGCTGCCGCGACAGCGCCTCGAATCGCTCTCGCGCAAGTTCGCGGCCCGCGCCATCCCCTGGCAGTTTGTGGATGTGATCGAGGTCGATCCGGCGCGGCGCGTCAAGCTGCGCATCGAATACGAGCGCCTGGCAAAGATGCACCCCTCCGACCTCGCCGAAATCCTCGAAGACCTGGCCCCCGCCGAGCGCGATGCCGTCTTTACCGCGCTCGACGAGGAAGTGGCCGCCGAGGCCCTCGAAGAGGTCGATCCAAAGCTGCAAAAGTCGCTGCTCGAAACCATGGACGAGGAGAAGATCGCCGACATCGTCGAGGAGATGGACCCCGGCGCCGCCGCCGACCTGCTGGCCGAGCTGTCGGAGGACCAATCCGACGCCATCCTCGAAGAGATGGAGCCCGAGGAGCGGCATGAAGTCGAGGAGTTGCTCGAATTCGACGAGCGCTCCGCCGCCGGCTGCATGACCACCGACTTCATCTATCTGGACATGACGTCCACGGTGGCGCAGGCCGTGCAGGCGCTCTGCAACTTTGACGGCGACTCGGAGACCGTGACCGAGGTCTACCTGCTCGACGAGAAGCGCGTGCTGCGGGCGTCGGTTTCGCTTGCCCGCCTCGTCATGGCGCAGCCGGAGACGCAGCTAAGCGTGCTGGCCGAGCTCCGCGTACTCTCCTGCCCGGCCGACCTGAACCAGAACGAGCTGGCCGAAATGTTCGATAAGTACAATCTGCACGCGCTGCCGGTGGTTGACCCGCAGGGACGCATGGTCGGCGTCGTCCAGGCCGAACAGGTAATAAGCTTCCTGCGCGAAATGCTATAAGGCGCGTAGCTTTTGGCAAAACAATTTGCGCTGGGCCTATGTGACCGCAGCCGGCTCCGTCGCCACTCCGTTCTCCACCGCAAACACCTCCGGAACTCGCTCCGCGGGCGCAGGCAGCGCTGGAAACGCCGCGTGCGGCTCCGTCTGGTACCAGTAGGCCGTCGAATAGAAGTCATCCGACCGGTTGTTGGCCGTACCGTGCTCGATCGTTACGCGAATCGATTTCTCGAACGCGATCGGGCCTTCGGTAAACCACCGGTACTGGCAGTAACGGCCGCCGATCCGCCCAGGGTCCGCGCAGAACGGCACGCCCTGGTGCATATTGTCGAAAGTCTGCCCGCCATAGCCCCATGCGCCGTTGAAAAAGTCTTCGGTCCCGGTGCCGTTGATCGTGGGCATGGTGTCGCCGTCAATGAAGATCATGTCGTCGCCTTCGCCGAACCACCCGTTCTCGTTCTGCAGCACGGATTGCGTCACGCCGACGACGTGCCCGCGGCCCGCGGCTTCGAGAAACACGTAGTTGTCCTTGCCGCTCAGGTTCTTGCCGTTGCTCGCTACGGCTTTGCAAGGCGTAGCCTGCCGGTACTGCGCGTGAAACCTTCCCAGGCCTCCGGGAAGGCCGGCTAGCTCAACATAGTCGATGGCGAAGTAGAGGCTGCGCACGATGTCCGGGCCTTCGTTGGTGACCGCGATGCGCGCCGCGCTGGCAAACGGCATTTCGAAATAGGCGTTGAGCGCCTTCATGGGCGCCACAGCTACCAGCGCCGACTGGAAAAGGAAGTAGTCGCCCAACCCCAGCCCAAAGAAGTCGCCGACGGGAACCTCGATCGAGGGCGAGCTCTCGCCGTCCCACCATGCGCGCAGCACCAGGTTCTTCAAGTGCATCCGGTCCGGCGAGTTGATGGTGAACCAGATGTGCGTAACTACGCCCGCGCCGGTTACGTCGAGCACCGTGGCCGTCGAGCCAGGGTCTACGGTCACCCAGTCTGCGTTGCCGCCGGTGCGATCCCAGCTTGAAGAGCGCCGGCTCTTGTAGCTGCGCAAGCGCGCCAGCGATACAAGCTCCTCCGCCGCGTCCATCGACGGCTCGCCGGCGCTGCCCGGTGTGCTGGCCGCGGCGTTCGCCGAACCCAGCCCCAGCAGCGGAACTCCCGCCGCTGAAGCTAACCCTCCCAGCAGCCTTCGCCGCGTGCTGACTACGCTATTTGTTCCCTTCAGAACCATGTTCGTTTGTCTCTCCCGGCTCGAAATGCGCGACAGCGTATTGTAAACGGCGCACGTCGCCTGAAGACGCTCGCGGTGGGTTGCGCAGCTCTTCGCGCCCCCTGCCCGATGCTGTTATGGTCAGGGAGGAAATCTGCATGATTCCTCCTTAGGAACCCGCACCCATGTGGAAGCGTTGGCGAATCCGGATACTCCTGTTCCTGGCCGTTCTGGGTCCTGGGATTATCACCGCCAACGTCGATAACGACTCCGGCGGCATCCTCACCTACTCGCAGGCAGGGGCGCAATACGGCTATACGCTGCTGTGGCTCATCATCCCCATCACCATCGCCCTGATCGTGGTGCAGGAGATGTGCGCCCGCATGGGCGTGGTCACCGGCAAGGGCCTCAGCGACCTCATCCGCGAGGAGTTCGGACTGCGCCTCACCTTTGTCCTCATGCTGCTGCTGGTGGTGGTCAATTACACCAACGTGGTCACCGAATTTATCGGCATCGCCGGGTCGATGCATCTTTTTCACGTGGTCAAATTCATCTCAGTGCCCATCTGCGCGCTGCTGGTATGGCTGCTGGTCTTCAAGGGCGATTATAAGAGCACGGAAAAAATCTTCCTCGTTGCGTCTCTGGTTTACATAGCCTACATTTTTGCCGGCGTGCTCTCGCAGCCTAGCTGGCACGATGCGCTTGTGGCCACCGTCAAGATGCCGCAAAAATCGGTGTGGGGCCAGAAGGCGTACATGTACATGGCTCTCGGCGTCGTCGGCACCTCCATCTCCCCGTGGATGCAGTTCTACCTGCAATCGTCGATCGTCGAAAAGGGCATTCGTGTCAAGGACTACGGGGCTTCGCGCCTCGACGTGGTTGTGGGCAGCTTTTTTACCGACCTCATCGCCTGGTTCATCGTGGTGGCCTGCGCGGCTACGCTCTTCGTGCACGGAATGGGCGCCATCACTGTTCCTTCGGACGCTGCCGAGGCCATGCGCCCTTTGGCCGGCGACTATGCCTTCATCCTGTTTGCCTTTGGACTTTTTAACGCTTCGCTCTTCGCTGCTTCGATTCTGCCGCTCTCGACCGCGTACACGGTCTGCGAGGGCATGGGGTTCGAATCGGGCGTGGACAAGAACTTTCGCGAGGCGCCGTTTTTCTACTGGCTCTACGGAGGGCTGATCGCCGGCGGCGCGTTGACGGTGCTGCTGCTGCCGGACGCGCAACTGATCAACTTCGCCATTCTGTCCCAGGTGCTGAACGGCGTTCTGCTGCCGGTGGTCATCATTCTCATGCTGATGCTCATCAACCGCCGCGACCTGATGGGCGACCACAGGAATTCGCGGCTCTGGAACGTGATTGCGTGGGCCACCAGCATTGTGGTCATCGGGATGACGTTTGCAATGCTGTGGGGGATGATTCCGGGGCATTGATCAAGCCTGGCCCGGCTGCGGATCGCTCTCCGATTCGCCGCGATACGGACAATGCCTGCACCCCGACCCGCAGCAATAGCCACGCTTGAGATGGTACGCCGCGGTGAAGATTATGTACGGCCCCTCGAAGTAGTAGTCTTCGGGCGCGAGCATGGGGCGTGGCGCGGGTTGGGGTGGATTGGGATCCATTCATTGTATTTTCTCGCAATGGCTGCGCACCGGGTGCGGAAATTCACGGGACCTGCTCGGTAGAATCGAACTATGACCGTTTCCGCGCAGGACCGCGCCCGCAAAATCAAGATCATTCTCTTCGACGTGGATGGTGTGCTCACCGACGGCGGCATCTGGCTGTTTCCCGCCCCTGGCCCTCCGGGCGGAAAAGTCTCGGAGAATCTGGCTCGTAAGGAGGGACAAGCCGGCTTCGCCATTCAATCCACCTCGATGGTCGAGGCCAAGGGCTTCAGCGCGCACGACGGCGCGGGCATCTCGCTGGCGAAGCTGGGGGGCCTGAAGTGCGGCGTTATCACCAGGCGCATCAGCGAGACCGTGGCCCTGCGCGCCCGCGACCTCAGGCTCGAATTCATCTACATGGGGCAGGCCTACAAGATGAGAGCCATCCGCGAAATCATGGAGAAGACGGGCGTGACGCTCGACGAGATTTGCTACGTGGGCGACGACGTGATCGATTTGCCGGTGATGCGCGAGTGCGGCTTTGCCGTGGCCGTGGCCAATGCCCGCGCGCGCGTGAAGGCCGAAGCGCACTACGTGACGCCGAATGTGGGCGGGCACGGAGCGGGGCGCGACGCCATCGAGTTCATCCTCGAGGCCAAGGGCGTGCTGGATGAGTGCATCGAGGGCTATATCGACGAGAACAAGCCCATTCCGGCTTCGATGGACATTGGGAAGGGCGGGGATCTGAAGTAGGACGCTCGGCCAAGCCCCCAGACTCATTCGGTGGGCTAGGTTCTTTCGGTGGGGTGGGCCATCCCACCCATCGCAAAAAACGCGATGGATGGGGCACGGGGCTTTCGTAGAGATCGATGCGCCTGGGCTTCGGTCAGCCCCAACGTTTCGCAAAAAAAACGCGAAGGGATGGGGCGCCCACTTTTGTTCTGGGACGAAATTACTGACGAATAACGAAGGCCTATCTCGTAACGAGAGCCTGTCTGGCGGCTACTGCGCGGGCGGAGCGGCGGCTTTGGCAGTGGGCTTGAGGACGAATCCCTTGCGCACCAGCGCGAAGCCCTGCTGCGGCAACTCGGCCTGCAGGAGCCGGTTGTTGGGCCCGGAGAAGAGGTCGGTGCTGACGCCGGCGATGGTGGCCACCAGGTGGTGTACCACGATGAGCTTGCCGTCGAGCGTGCCCTGCTGATCGGCGTAGGTGGCAAGCTGGATGGGGTCTATTGAGCCCTCCTGGGTTCCGGACTTTTTGGGAATGATGGCCCAGAGACCGCGGTTGTTGCGTTCCGCGGCGAGGGTCAGGAGAGTTTCGAGCGCGCCCGGGTCGAAGTCCGGCATAAAGACCGCTCCCGAGTGCGCCGGCAGCCTCGTGGCGGCGCTGCGGCCGTTGGCGGAGAAATCGATGACGATCTGCGCAGAGTCGGGCGCGGCGGTTACGGTAACCGCCTCATTGTTGATAACGGCGCTCAGCATCACGTGGCGCAGCTCATTGGCCGAGGTGAGCCTCTCGTTTTTCGAAAGCGCGTAGTCCAAGCCCTGCACGGTCACGTTGACGACCGAGCTGACGTCGTGGCCCTTGGGCGTCGAGACAAAGCTGCACCTGGCAGTGCCCACGTTGTGGCCGTTGAGGGCAACGATAAAGTGACCGGTTTGGGCCGATGCGGCCGGCAGCGCGGCCGCGGCCGAGGCAAGAATTCCCGCGAGCGGGAGAAAAACGAATCGGCGCACGGGTTTCACTGTACGTTTAGACGTTACTGTACGTTTAGACGTTGAAGTGCAGGGAATAGGGAACAGGGAATAGAAAGACCGCGCGACGCCCAAACCCGGCTGGACGCGCAAACTGAATCTTCTTCGGCAGGCTCATGCGAGCTGCCGGTCCTACTCCCTAATTCCCTGCTCCCTTCCCCTGCTTTTACTTCTTTGCATGCACGAAGCGCTTGTTGACTTCGGCCCAGTTGACCACGTTCCACCAAGCGGCCAGGTAGTCGGGACGGCGGTTCTGGTACTTGAGGTAGTAAGCGTGCTCCCACACGTCGTTGCCGAGGATGGGATAGAGGCCCTGTATGAACGGCGAGTCCTGATTGGCGGTGGTGATCACCTTGAGCTTGCCGCCGGTGTAGACCAGAAAACCCCAGCCGGAGCCGAACTGCTTGGCCGTAGTCTCGTTGAAGGTCTTTTTGAAGGCGTCAAAGTCGCCGAAATCGGCCGCGATCTGGGTGGCGATTTCCCCCGACGGCTGACCGCCGATGCCGGACGAGTTGGCCGGGCCCATGATGTGCCAGAACATCGAGTGGTTGGAGTGGCCGCCGGCGTTGTTGCGGACCGCAGTGCGGATGTCTTCGGGAACCTTGTCGATTTGGCGCAGCACGTCGTCCACGGGCTTGCCGACCCAGTCGGGGTGCTTGGCCAGCGCGGCATTCAGGTTGTTGATGTAGGCCTGGTGGTGCTTGTCGTGGTGCAGGTGCATGGTCTCCGCGTCGATAAAGGGCTCCAGCGCGGCGTAGTCGTAAGGGAGGGATGCGAGTTCGTATGCCGTTGCGGTTGCAGTCGTCATAAGGGAAGTCTCCTCAGTTTTGATTGTACTGCGCACAGGTGAATCCATGGATTGCGCATCGAAACGTAATCGAAACGTATTTTCCGCGGGGCCGGATGCAGATTGAAACACGATGTTCACACACCACCGCCCTGCCGTATGCTTCGATGGATGCAGGATTGGGGTCCGGGGTGCGTGAAAAACAGGCAGCAGGGAACAGGGAGTAGAAAACGTCGATGCCAGACGAAATGTAACCCTGAACCCGGCGCGAACATCGATAATAAGAGCGGGTGGCGGAATTCCCCAACGCAGCGCGGTGTCCCGCATCTCCAATCCTAAGAACAATGAGCGGCGATGAACAGTCAGCCCGATTACATGTGGATTGAGCAGCAGGGCGAGGCCTTTGGCAGTCCCGGCCTGGAACCGCGCTGGACCTCCAGCGTGAAAGACGCGGTGGGCACAGCCTACTCCGGCATGAGCCGCATCTGGTTTACCTGCTCGCACGGCATTCTGAACGAGCTTTACCACCCCACCATCGACCGCGCCCAGGTGCGCGACATGGAGTTCCTGATCACCGACGGCGAGACGTTTGCGCACGAGGAAAAGCGGGACCTGGAATCGGCGTTCGAGTACATCCATCCCGAGGCGCTGGGCGTGCGCTATACCAACAGCGACCGCGAGGGACGCTACACGCTGATCAAGGAGATTATCTGCGATCCGCATCACTCGGTCGTCCTGCAGCATGTGCGCATCGAAGGCCACGCAGACCTGCTGCCGCGGCTGAAGGTCTACGCGCTGCTGGCGCCGCACCTGGACAACGGAGGCGCCAACAACACCGCGCGCGCCGTGGACATTGCCGGGCACAAGGTTCTGATGGCATGGAAGAACGAGTGGGCGCTGGCGATGGCGGCAGACTACGATTTTTCGCGCGTGAGTTGCGGGTTTGTGGGCGCGAGCGACGGCTGGCGCGACGTGATGCAGAACTTCACGATGAAGTGGGAGTTCGGCTCGGCAACGGGCGGCAACATCGCTCTCCTCGGCGAAGTGAACCTGGGCAACGCGGGGGCCGACGGGGCGCGGGAGTTCACGCTGGCTATCGGCATCGGCGAGGGCTGCCACACGGCGGCGCAAAAGACCATGGGCGCGCTGGCCATGCCGTTCGAGGAGCACAAGAAGCGCTTCCTGGAACAATGGCGCCGCGCCGCGAACCCCGAGCGACTGGCGGCGCGGGCCGGCGACGGCGGCAAGCTGATGCGCGTGAGCCACAACGTGCTGCTGGCGCACGAGGACAAGATTTATTCGGGCGCGTTCGTGGCCTCGGCGTCGATTCCGTGGGGGCAGGCCAAGGGCGACGACGACCTGGGCGGCTATCACCTGGTGTGGACGCGCGACATGGTGCAGACGGCCACGGCGCTGCTGGCCTGTGGGAACGCGGAGACGGCGCGGCGCGCGCTGGTTTACCTGGCCTGCACGCAGCAAAGCGACGGCGGCTTCGCGCAGAATTTCTGGATCGACGGAACGCCTTACTGGAGCGGCATTCAGCTCGATGAAGTGGCGTTTCCGCTGATCCTCGCCTGGCGGCTGTGGAAGGCGAACGCGCTGGGCACGCTGCCGATCTTTCCCTTTGTCGAGCGCGCGGCCGGCTATCTTGTCCGCAACGCGCCCATCACCCACCAGGAGCGATGGGAAGAGAACGCGGGCTACTCGCCCTCGACGCTGGCGGCGGTAATAGGCGGGCTGATTTGCGCGGCGGAGATGGCGCGCGCGCACGACGCGGCGGAACTGGCCGTATTTATCGAGGAGTACGCCGACTGGATCGAGGGCCACCTTGAAGATTGGACGGTGACCAATAACGGCGTTCTCCATCCGGAGATCAAGCGGCATTACATGCGCATCCGCCCGCCGGAGACCGGCGAAGCCTATGCTTGCGAGAGTTGCGGCAAGGAAACGATCCGCTTGCAGAACCGGTCGCCGGGAATGCGCGACACATTTGAGGCGCGCGAAATTATCGACGGTGGCTTTCTGGAGCTGGTGCGCTATGGCGTGCGCCGCGCCGACGATCCGCTGATGGTGGATTCGCTGAAAGTGGTGGACGCCGTGCTCAAGCGCGATCTGCCGCAAGGGCCGGGCTGGCTGCGCTACAACTACGACGGCTACGGAAACCAGACAGACGGCGGACCGTTTGAGGGTTGGGGCCAGGGCCGCGTGTGGCCGCTGCTGACCGGCGAGCGCGCCCACTACGAGCTGGCCGCCGGCAACGGATTCGAGCAGATGATCCGCAGCTACGAAAACTTTGCTGCCGGCGGCCAGTTGCTGCCCGAGCAGGTTTGGGACGCGGAAGATTTGCCGGAGGCGAGCCTGTGGAAGGGTAAGCCGGCCGGCTCGGCGCTGCCGCTGGTGTGGGCCCACGCCGAGTACCTTAAGCTGCTGCGCTCCGCCGCGGACGGCAAGATTTTCGACCGCATCGACGCGGTCTACAACCGCTATTGCGAGCCTCAAGGCCGCGGGCGGGTGCGCCACAACCTTGAAATTTACAGCCATCACCGGCCGATTCAGAAGATCGCGCCCGGCGATACGCTGCGCATTCTCGACGACGCGGAGTTTGAAGCGGTGTGGAGTGACGACGCCTGGCAAACCACGCACACCGCGGCGGCGCGCGGCCTGGGCTACGCGGGCTTTAGCGCGGATCTGACTCCCGGCGCCAAGACGGGCGCGCTCGAGTGGACTATGCACTGGCCGGGCGAGGACCGCTGGCTTGGATACAATGTGG
>JBOGLX010000050.1:0-12455 GCA_050745765.1 Occallatibacter sp.
CGACTACGCTCAGAGTTTGTGACCTTTTTGATTTTTCGCGGATTTTTGGTCTGCAAGTCCTTTCCTTGCAAAACCGATCTTCCGCAAGTCGAATAAAGTCACAAACTCTCAGGGCAGGCTAAAAGTCTTGCCCTTTCAAGGCCGGACTTCCACCACGGGCGGTGAGGGCCTGCGCCCCGCGGAGGTTCATGAAAGCCGCCGCGACTTCCGACTCAGGCCGTTAGCGGTTGCCCTTCGCTCTATACCAATTGGAGAACCGCTATAGTGCCGCCGCCCCTCGTCATTGGAGAGCGTCCGCTTGTGCTTGCGAATTCAATGGGCGGATGACCACGCCGCGCACCCAGTGCTCCTCCTGGCCGATTCCGCCATACAGCTTCTTAGTGGCAGCGCTGAAGCCGATTCCGTCCTGTCCGTTCTTCAAATCCACCGAATGGCTGAGAACCTGGACGCCTTCGTAATATACCCGCACGTATCCCTGGGTGGAGTTCACTTCCACTCGAACGGTCCGCCACTGCTTATTTCCCCGAGCGTCCAGGCCGGGATAAATATCCGGCAGCGACAGCGCGGACCCGGTTGCGATCGCCTTACCGTCCTGATTCACCAGCTCGATGGATCGCTGGCCATTGTAGGTGTTGAAGACAACCCCGTATCCGGATCCATGGAGATAGCCGTGCCCTTCGCCCATGGGCAGCGCCTCCGTCCGGTAGGCCTCGCGGTTCGCGCCGAACAGGAATGCCAGTCCGTTCCCAGGGATTTTTGTCCGGTAAGTCGTGCATTTCCGATCCATAAAGCAGTGGTTCACCATCGCATAGTCGAAATCGACGTAGAAGTTGCTGGGAACTTTCACGGATTTATCCAGCAGCACAGCCGCAGCCTCGCTCCCGGTATCCGCTGTCAATTCCAGCCCATCTTCTGTGAGCTTTGGATAGTCCGCCTTCGAGCTGAAGGCCCCGAAACTGCCGAAGGCGGCCAGCTTTGGATCGGGCCGCGCTGCGCCCGCCGGCGTGATGCGGATGTCGCGCACCGTCTTTTCCGCCATGGCTTCGCCCGCGCTGGCTCCGAAGCCGAATCCTCCATACTGCGCATCGATCTTCCCTGCATAGGCGAGGACTTTTTTCCCGTTCAGATAGACGTTAACGCCCTCAAACGGGCCTGCCGCGGTGCCGGCCGGCGCGCACATCTCCCTGGTGCTCGCAGGGTTTACCTCGATGCACACTTTGGCCCATTTGCCGCCGAAATAAACCGGATTCGGGGCCGTCTTCGCCGGATGCTTGCTGTCCCCATCGGTAATCAACGCTATCCCGTAGCCGGTCGGCTGATATGCGTTGAAAACTACCGCGTACCCGTGAGCCGGGCTGAGCCCAAAGTTAGCGAGATTGTCCGGCTCGATCAAGTCTTTGTCCGTGTAGAACATGAAGGACAGGCCGTCGCCAATCAAATAGGGATTCTGATCGACGCGGTTGTCCATGCGGTAATCGAATTCGACCTTGAAGGCCGAGCGCAGCGGCTGCTTGCCGATGGCCACGGAATTGTAGCTCCCCACCTGGTCCGGCATCAGCTCGATTTCGTTGCCCGTCACAGCCGGATACGGATACTCCAGCCGTTCTGGGTTGCGGCTGCGGACCAGAAGCTCGTGCCGGCTATTCTCCTCCTCGGTAAAGTGAATGTCCTGCGGCCGCGCAAAGTACCGGAGAGCCATCATGCGCGCGTTCTCGAGCGGCGTGGGTTCTTTCTTCTTCGGATCGAAGCCCAGATTTTCGATCGATAATCGGTGGAGTTGGCCGCGCAGCTCCCGGCCCTGTTCTGGCATCAGGAGGGTGCGCACATCCCAGGTGCGGCCGAAGGCTGGGACCGATAGGCTCGTGGAGCGGATGGTGCCGTCCTTCGAGGCTGTCTCCATCGTCCGGCCACCGGCGCTGAAGCCGACCGCCAGCACCGCGTCCTGGTGCAGGCGGATCTGGGCGAGCTTTTTGAGCGTGCGTATATCCCACACGGCCACTGACCCATCCTGCTGGCCGGAGACCAACAGCTCCGGGTTACCCGGCCAGAATGCGAGCGCGGTGATCCCTCCGTTCGTTGCGATGACCTGCCGCGGGGCGGAAGGGCGCGCCTGACCTGCCGCGGGGGCGGCCTCGAGTGCGATGCGGCCGTCGCTGGCCGCAATGGCTTCCGTTGCCGGCCTCCCCGAAGAAAAGGCAACAGCCACGGTTTCGTAGGGGTTGTAGAGCGCGTTCCCTTGGCAATCCGTCACCGACGGGCCGGGCACGACGAGCAAATGGTCTCCGCTGCGATCAATGGAAAGCGCGTCGATGGAAAGCGCGCCGATCTGCTCCATGGGTTGCACGGGCAGCGTGGGGCACGAGCCCGCGCCGTGAAGAGCCAGACAATGCAGAACTGTCGACGTGATGGTGCATTGGTTCGGCAGGTCCTTCTTGGTTTCCGTGGCGTACACGATTCCTTTCAGGCCCGGCAGGAACGCCGCATGGGCGGCGTCTTTCAGCTCGGGACGGGATTCCGGCTCGGGCGGCCGCGGTCCGGGGTAAAATTCGCTGCGCAGGAGCCGGCCGGCCACTTCTGGATCGGGCACATCCAGATCGGCAAGAATGCCCGTGGTGTAGACCCATGCGTCCTCATAATCCATGGCCGAGCCGTCGGATTCCGCGCTGGCCAGCGCGGCGGCGGCCTTGTCGGCGAAGAGCAGCGACAAGTTGTACTGGGCCTGTTTTGCATTTGCCTCGGCCGCGCCTTCCGCGAGCTTTTCCGCTACTTGATCGTCGTCGGCAATCTTTTTTGCCGCCTCGGCTGCTGCTGCCGCTGTTGTCGCGTTTCCTTCAGCTACCTTTTCACTCCGTTCCGACAGGCTGGCCGCCACGGCGTTGCAATTGGCGCGCTTGGTCTGCCGCGCCGCCTTCAACATCGCCCACACCGCCAGGCCAAGCAGGACAATGCACACTACGCTTGCCACGGTCGCCACACTCAGCAACAGGCGCAGGCGTTTTGCCTGTTCGCGCTCGCGGCGCAGCGCCTCCTGCTTCTCGTCCAGCAGCTTTTGCGCAGCGCGGGAGGCATCGAGGAAGGCCAGCTCGAAGTCCAGCAGTTCGGTTCCGCTCGCGTCCTCTTCGGCGGTTTTCAATTGGCCGCCAAGCAGGAGCAGGCCCTCCTGCTTGCTTTCTTGCCAGAGCTCGGCCGCCTTTTGAAACGGGCGCAGATGCTCGTCGAACCAGGCCTTGTTGCTGTCCAGGACGGGGTCGATGAGGCGGTCGTGGGCGAGCTCGTACCAGGTGGCGCCGAGGCGCTGCTCGCCGCGGACGAGGTGGGTGTGGACGAGGTCTTCGACAAGTTCGTTGGCAAGGCAGTTGGGAGATGCGCCGGTTTTGCCCTCGCCACGGACGACCTGGCCGCGGATTTTGCCGGGGGCGATGAGCTGGGAGTCGAACCAGGAGCGGATGGAGCGCTCGACGCGGTGGTCATGGCCGGCTACGCGGGCGACTTCATCCGCATAGTACTCGGCCAGAGCGGCGCCCACATCGCCAAATTTGGCCACGTCCGATTCTTCGACAGTGGTTTGGCCGGCGGGAAGGGATTGCCAGAGGCGGCGGCCGGCGACTTGGAGCTGGAGCGGCTCGACGTAGGGGCCGGGCTGGTTGAGGAAGCTGCCGTCGGGCTGCTGGATGCGGGCCTGGGCAAGGTCGGCGACGAGCTTGTCGAGGGCACCCTGAGTGAACTTTCGGCCGGCCTGCTCACAGATTTTGGCGATCGCTTCGGCGGCGGCATCGCGGGTGAAGAGATCGAGGCGGAAGCGTTCGAGGAGGTGGGTGGGGACGAGCTCGGCGTAGGGATCGAGTGCGGCGAGGTAGTCCTCGCGGAGGGCGATGACGGCCCAGATGACTGGCTGCTGGAGCAAATCGCCGGGCTGCTCAAGCAAATCGCTGGGCTGCTCAAGCGAATCGCCGGGCTGCTGGAGCAAATCGCCAAGCTGCTCAAAAAAAGCGCGCTTGGCGTCGATCTCGAGCGGGCCAGCGGTGAGGATCTCCTCGAACTGGTCGAAGAGGAGGACGAGCTTGCGAGAGCTCTTCTGGCGCTGGCGGGAGGCGACGTACTGGGCCAGCGTCATGGAGGAGAGCTCGGCATCGGGGCGGCGCTGCTCGGCTAGAAGCTGGGACTCCCATGCGAGATTGCAACTGCGGGCGTAGCGGTTGGGCGCGCCGGGGCCGGAGTCCGCAGGGGCGAGGTTGACGCGGACCGGGGCCCAGACTTCAAAGCCGGTTTCGAGCCGGGGGATGAGTCCAGCCTGAAGAAGCGAGCTTTTGCCGGCGCCCGAGGGCGAGTAAAAGAGGACAATGCGCTGGGCGAGGAGCAGGTAGTAAAGCTGCTGAATTTCGTTTTTGCGAGCGTAGATGGGCTGGCCGGTGCGCAGGGGCTGCGGCCCGACGAATGGGTTTGGAGGGGGATCGGCGTGGGGATTGGGAGCGGGGATGGCGTTAGCTGGCTCCATGGGCGCCTCCCACGAGGACTGGCGCGATGGACGGCCGGGGGGTTGGATTCAACCGGGCTTGCAACTGCTTGAAGAAGTCCTCGGGCGTGCCCCAGTAGACGTCGATGGAAAAGCCGGCGCGGTTGGCCTTTTTGAAGTAGTCGTTGAGGTAATTGCGGGCGCGTTCGACGTCGGCGACCTCGTGATCGTTGGGATTGACCTGGACGCCGATGTGGGTGAATTCGGCGAGGCCGCCGGCGCCTTCGGAGTTGGCGATGGTGCGAAAGAGCACGCGGAAGCGCCAGTCGTCGAGGCGGAAGCCGAGGAAAAGCAGGGAGCTGTTGTTGAGTGTGCCGCTGACGGCGTCTGGCTGGAGCTTGAGGCGGGTGGTGACGATGAGGTAGTCGAAGAAATCGTCTTCGGTGAGGACGATGTCGGCGTTCCGGGACTGGTCGAAGAGGCCGAAGGCGTGAAAGACCCAGGGGGCATCGCGGGTGGGCTCGGAAGAGGTGGGGCGAGGCGCGGTTCCGGCGGTGCGCCAGGGGATGAAGACGGCTTCGGCGGCGCGGCCCTGGGCCTTGAGCACCTGAAAGAGGGTGGACTCGTAGGCGGCGTTGACGTAGATGGGGGCGCGGAGATCGCTGAGGATGCGGTAGGGGCTGGCGGGATCGGAGGAGCAGCGGACGGCGGCCTGGGCGCAGAGATCGGCGAGGGTTGGGGTGGGCGTGGGCACCGGGTTTGGACCGGGGGACAGACGGCGGGCGAGGCGGTTGCGCAGCTCGTCTCTGGCGGAGTTGCAGGCGAATTCGCGGCCCTGGCGGACGCCGATGAACTGGGTGACTTTGGCGAGGTCGCTGCGGCTCTGGTCGGCGAGAGGGAAGTTGTTGGCCTGGGCGAGGTCGGCGGAGATTTCATCGCTGCCGCCGAAGAGGCCGGCGCCGATTTCGGGGCCGAGGATGGGGACGAAAGCGCCGTTGCCGACGGCGTCGCAAAGGGCAGGCCATTTGTCGAAGGAGGCGTCGCTGAAGCCGGGCTCATACCAGATGCAGCCGTCGCGCAGGCGCATGAACAGGGCAGGCATCCAGTAGTCGATGGCGTTGCGCACCTGGCCGCGGGCGACGGAGACAGCGCGGTCGACCTGGCCGTCGACCCGCAGCTCCGTGAAGAAGCGGCTGACGAAGGCCGTTGCCGTGGTCATGAAGACGTTGCCTTGCATGGCGATCACCGCGGCCACGCCGGCCTCAGCAAGCTGCGGTCCGAGGCCGGCGAGTCCGACGCCGGATTTGCCGGCGCTCTGGCAGGAGGCCAGCACTACGAGGAGCGGACGGCGGTCGAGCTCGCGAATGGCCTGGACGAGATCGAGGCCGTTGACGGGGCGGCCTTCGTCGAGAAAGACGTAGGGGTTGTCGTCGACGATTTTGCCGTGGCAGACGAGGTAGAGAATGTCGAAGCCCTCGCGGAGCTTGGCGGCGAGATCGTTGAGGGCCACGGCGCCGCCGGGGGCTAGGGCGGTGACGTCGATGCCGCTGAGGGCCTGCGTGGCAGAGGCCAGCTCGGCGGGGACGTCGACGGGAGCGAGCGAGTAAGTGGCGGTTGAGGCAGGGTTGGCGATGGCGGCCAGGGCGCGGAGCGAGCCTTTGGGCTTGCGGCGGATCGGACGCCAGTCGCCGCTCGACAGGAAGCGCGAAACGACGGTCTGCTCGCCGGTGAAGAGATGCGCGTTGGGCTGATCCGGCGGAAGATCGGGGTCGCGGAGGGTCTCCCAGTGGATGGCGTGAAGCTCGGGGGCCGCGGGATCAATGGTGAGACGGACGCGGAGGGCGAGGGTTTTCGATGCGGCAGCGGCGCGGAAGGCGCGGAAATCCCCGAGAAGCTCAGGGGTGAAAAAGGCGGCGCTGAGGGCGGAGGCGTAGGCTTCGGGGTCGTCGGTGTTGAGGGCGGCGGGATCGAGGGTGAAGACGGGCTCGGTGGTGGAGCGTTGCTCGGCGTCGTCGCAGGGGCTGTTGTAGCGGAAGGCGGCCGAGCAGGAGCTTCCCGTCTGCTTGCGGAGAGCAATCTCGAGATCGGCGTAGCGGGCCATCGATTGGCGTTTTCCTTCCGGGGTGCGGGTCTCCTTGTGCGGCGCGTCAGGCAGCGGCTTGGGCGGCGGCAGCGAGGCGTTCGATCGCGTCCTTGAGCGAGCAGGCCGTCGAGAGCGCTTGCGGCAGGCAGGGCGGATTGGCGGCGGAGGCTGCGATGGTTAGCGCTGCGGCTGCGGCCGCGGCCAGCGCGCCTGCTACGGCGCGGCGCAAGGCGTAGGTTCGTTGGATCGATGTTACGTGATTTTGCTCGAGTTCGAGGGAAATATTCGGGGAAACGACGGTGACGGCGCGGCCGGTGAAGTTGAGAACGGTCTGCGCAAATTCGCCGGGCGCAACGGTTTGGACAACGCCTTCCGGTTTGAGCTTCATGAGCAGCGATTGGATTGAAGTGGCGAGATCCGCGAAGACCTGGCGCGGATCGGTGAAGATTCCGAGTGCGTAGCTGGCGGCTTCGGGCGTCGGTGCGGCTGCGCTTTGGGCTTGGCCGACGAGGGCTTCGGCCAGACCCTCGATTTGCCCGCGGAGTTGCAGGACGGAGGCGACGGCGTCGGTTTGCGGCGCGTCAATCTTCACTGGAGCTTGACTCCGGGGACGAGACTGCCGATGGCCTCGGCGGCGGCCTTGAACATTTCCACGCGGTTGGCGAGCGCCTTTTCGAGCGCGTCGGAGTGGATCTTCCAGAGGACGTCGTCAACCTGGCCGTTTTCCTCGGGGACGCAGACGACCGTGTTGCCGTCGAGGCTGGCGACGGTCGTGGCTCGCAGCCTGGCTCCGGTGAAGGCGCCATTCTCGAATTTGACCTGGGCGATGTCGTCGCTCGCGTAGGTGCTCACGCGGACGCTGGTGACAGTCTCAAAGGATTCGGCGAGCCAGGCGCAGATTTTTTGCGCGGCGTCCTGGAGCGAACTGGCGGCGGCGCGGACGGAGTCGAGGATGCCGTAGTCGGCGGCGAGGGGATGGGCGGCAGGCGCAGCGGTTGCGGCGGGCGGCGTGGGAGGCGCGGCGGGAGCGGTGGACACGGTATGAACCTCGAAGTCGGGGCGGCTGAACGGACGGGAATCGCCGGCGAGCATGAGGCGGACGGCGGGATCACCGACGATGGAGTAGTTACGGGCGTCGTTGTTGGCGGTCCAGAGACCCGCGATGAAATAAGGATCGACGGTTGCGCCGAATTTTACATCCTGCAGGGCGTCGGAGAGATCGGAGGAGAGCTCGGCGTAGCGGCCGTTGAAGTACTCGATGGCGGAGCCGACGGGATGGCCCTCGATGAGCCGCTTGATGGTGCTTTTGAAGACCTCGGTCTGGCTGCCGGCGCGGTCCCAGTCGAAGGAGTATTGCCAGGCGCGCTCGACGTGGCCGATGACGGCGAGCGCGCCGCCGCGGGGATGGGCGATGAGGCGCTGCGGAAGGCAGCCAAGAAAGCCATGAGGTGCGATGGCGGGCGGCGGCCCGTTGCTGGAGAAGTCGCTCAGGTGCGGCGTGCCGGCGCCGAAACAGGCGAAGTGCATGGTGATGGTTCCAAAGACGTGGGCGTCATCGGCAATGTCGCTGCCGGCGAAGAAAAAACTGTCGGGGATGGCTTGCTGGTAGGATGGGCCGGGCCAGTCCTGGCAGAGGAGAGCACCCTGGTTGGCTCGCTGGCGAGGGTCGCCGCTCTGGTAGCACAAGCCGTGGCTGGCGGTGAAGAGAAACGCCGGGGCGTCGGAGTGAAGCAGCCCGGCGAGGCGGGCTTTGGAGGCGTCGCCGTTGAGGAACTTGTCGATGGTCCAGCCCGGCGGCAGGTTGGGCGGGGTTGCGGCCCACTCGGCGAGCGGCGCGGCCAGTTCGTCGTGGCTGAGTTTTGTGGCGGCATCGCCGTCGTTGGCGGTGGCGAAGAAGGCGGCGCGGGGCGCGAGGGCGAGGGAGCCGGTTTCGGCGGCAACGACGGACTGGGCGTAGGCGGCGTACTCGGCGACGGTGTCAAAGTGAATGCGGCCGACGGCGTACTGCACATCGAGCTGGTACTGAAAGCGGAACGGAATGGTGTCGGGATCGCCGACGATGAGCAGGTAGTAGGGAACGATCTGCGGATCGACGGGGCCGGGGCCTGCGCCGTGGCGGGAGAGAAAATCCTGCTTGGATTCACCAGGGCCGTCGGCGGAGGCGGGGCGATAGGCGTCGGGGCCGGTGTACTCGCGGTATTTGCCGCCGGCCTGCTGTTTGCGCAGGTTGAGCAAGGGTGAGAGCGCTTCGCGGATGGCGGGGTCGAAGCCGAAGGCGAAGATCGCTCCCCAGCCGGTCTCGGAGAGGTTCTTGGGGTCGACGCCTTCTTTGGGGGCGAAGTCCGTCTGGGTGTCGCGCTGAAAGCGGCGCTTGAGTTCGTCGAGGTGCGCCTTTTCTTCAGGAGTGCGGGGCGCCGTGCCGGAGGCGATGAGCGAGAAATCGGCGACGGCCATCGGCGGGAAGTCGTAGCGGCCGGTGGCGCCATTGATTCCGTTGAAGACCAGCAACTTATCGGAGTCGCTCAACGATGATCTCTCAATTGCGGCCGTGGTGCTGAGTTCGACAATGGGCAGACGCGGAAATATGCTGCCTGCGATTCAACTTGTGAAAGCTGCACCGCAATTCTAATGTGGAAAAGCGACTTGGGCAAACCAAAAGGCGTTGGGGAAGTGGCGGGATCAATGGAGAGTCGGGCTTGAATCTTGTCCAGGGGACCAAAGCCCTCATTCAATTTGCGGCGTTTTGGGCATGACTGAGTCCATGCCTCTTCAATGCGAGGTCAAATCGGGATACGGCCCCAGGCGGGCGCAGGGCAATCGCATGAACACGGATGAGTGGCGATGGATCGTTTCGTCGCGCCACTCCGGGGCGCGAGATTACGATTGAATCGCCGTCCCAGGGTTCCGCTGCGCTCCACCCTGGGCTATTTTCGTGCCTTCCCTCCGGGAAGACCGCGATCGGCCATCGTCCTTTTGGGAAAAAGCAACCAACATGAGCAGCATGAGCAGCGAAATTTGTTCATGCGATTGCCCTGCAGGCGGGCGCCGGGCCGCGCTTGGCCGCCGGCAAATCGCGTACAATGACGGGGTGTCCCGGCCGTGGAGGATTTGCTCTGTTCGCCGCGATTTTGACGAAGCTGTGTTCGGCAGGGGCGCCGGCGGGAGGACTGTCCGGCGCGCCGCTGCGGCTGGCCGCGCAAATGGGTTTCCCGCCGCAAAACGGCATCGTCCACTACTTCAAGGCGATGGAGTCCACCAACCAGATCTTCAAGGGACTCTATCACTGGAACTTCTTCGACGCTTCGCTGCTGATCCCGTATTTCACGGTGATGGTGCTGCTGGCGCTTTATGGCGTGCATCGGTACACGCTCTGCTACCGCTATTACCGTTTCCGGAAAAACTATGACCCCAACCCGCCGCGGCGCTTCGAGGAGCTGCCCAGGGTCACCGTGCAACTGCCTATTTTCAACGAGCAGTTTGTCATTGACCGGCTGATCGAAGCGGTGTGCGCCATGGAGTACCCGCGCGAGAAGCTCGAAATTCAGGTGCTGGACGACTCGACGGACGAAACAGAGGAGGTGGCGGCGGGGATCGTGGCGCGCTATGCCGCGCTCGGCCACCCCATCGTTTACATTCACCGCACCAACCGCACGGGCTACAAGGCCGGCGCGCTGGACGCGGGACTGAAGGTGGCCAAGAGCGATTTTGTCTGCATCTTCGACGCCGATTTTGTGCCGCCGGCCGACTGGCTGATGAAAGTGATCCATCATTTTGCCGAGCCGGAGATCGGCATGGTGCAGACGCGCTGGACACACCTGAACCGCGGCTACAGCATGTTGACCGAGATCGAAGCCATCCTGCTTGACGGCCACTTTGTGCTGGAGCACGGCGCGCGCGTCCGCTCCGGCGAGTACTTCAACTTCAACGGGACGGCCGGGATGTGGCGCATCCAGGCCATCGCCGACGGCGGCGGCTGGCAGCACGACACTCTCACCGAAGACACCGATCTGAGCTACCGCTCGCAGATGGCGGGCTGGAGGTTCAAATATCTGCCCGAGGTGGAGTGCCCGGCGGAGCTGCCCATCGAGATGAGCGCCTTCAAAACGCAACAGGCGCGCTGGGCCAAGGGACTGATCCAGACCAGCATCAAAGTGCTGCCCGCAGTTTTCCGGACAAAGACCACGTGGCGCAACAAGGTGGAGGCTTTTTATCATCTGACGGCCAACATGAGTTACCCGCTGATGGTGATCATGTCGGCACTGCTGATTCCGGCCATGATCTGCCGGTTTTATGCGGGCTGGTTCCAGATGCTGTTCATCGATGCGCCGCTGTTCGCCGCATCCACGTTCTCGATCGCGCTGTTTTATCTGGTCAGCCAGCGGGTGCTGTTTCCCAGGACCTGGAAGAAGTCGATTCTTTATATGCCGCTGCTGATGGCCCTGGGCATCGGGCTGACGGTGACCAACACCAAGGCGGTGATGGAGGCGCTGTTCGGCATCAAGAGTGCGTTTGTCCGCACGCCGAAGTACCGCGTGGCCAAGAAGGGCGAGAAGGCGCAGGGCGCGAAGAAGTACCGCAAGCGCCTGGTGCTGGCGCCCTGGATCGAAATGCTGCTTGGCTTCTACTTCCTGCTGGCGATTATTTACACCTTCTCGAACCAGAACTACTTCACCGCGCCGTTTTTGATTCTGTTTGTGGGCGGCTACTGGTACACGGGGCTGATGAGTTTGCTGCAGGGGCGGTTTGAGCGGTGGCGTGGCGGCGGAGCGCCAGTGAACGAGGAGGCTAGTCCGAGGCCGTTTCCGGTGGGGGTGTAATGCCACCCCAATTGATCGTCTGGGATCCTGCCAAAGCCCTTTTCAATAAGGGGAAGCACGGCGTAGATTTTGAAGAGGCGGCTACAGTTTTTCGCGACCCGCTCATGATGGTTCTGCCGATCCGGGACATTCTCAGGAAGAGGAGCGCTGGATCGCACTCGGCAGGTCTGTGCGGCAACTTCTCCTGGTGGTTGCGCACACGGAAGACGAGCGGACCATTCGTATCGTCAGCGCCCGCGAAGCGGAGCCCCGTGAAAGGAGACGATATGAGCAGCAATCCTAAGCGAGCCGAAGAGGAGGATGACATGCGCGAAGAGTATGACTTCACAAACGCCGTTCGCGGGAAATACGTGAAGCGGTTTCCGCAGGACGTGGTGATGGTGACGCTGGCTCCCGACGTGGCTGCGGCCTTTCCCGATGCGGACGCGGTGAATGAAGCGCTGCGTGTGCTGATCAAGGCCGCTAAGAAGGTTGCCCCGGCTGCTTGACGGGGACTGACCCTCCCGGATTACGGCAATGACGCTAACCGCTGAAAAACTCGAGGAGTTCCGCCAGAGCTGGCGGCCCACGCAGGAGAAGGTCGATCTGGCTGTGAAGACGGCTATCGAGGTCGCCCATCCTTCGCGTGTGATCGTCTTCGGTTCATGGGCGCGCGATGAGGCAACGGTTGACAGCGACCTGGATTTGGCGGTGTTTGTTCCGGACGAGCGGGAGGATGAGATTGGCGAACTGCGAAAAAAGATTCGCTCGGGTCTGGACGGTCTAAGGATGAGCATCGACCTTATCATTGCTCCCGAAGGATATGTAAGAGAGTTTCTTTCGTCGATCAATAGCGTCTATTACCAAATTATCAATGAAGGAAAGCTGGTCTACGATGCAGGGCACTTCGCTCGCATCGCCGTGTAGTGTTCGAATTTCCCTCAGGGGCTGAAGAGGCTGCGGAAAAACTCTCAATTCGAGGCGAAATTCCCGAAAAAACGCCCCTCAGCGGCTAAAGCCGGCGTTGATTTTGCTCCACTTACGGCACGGTCGAAAACAATGCCGAAACGACTCGCAGCGCCCCTCCAGGGCGCATGGTTCTATTTGCTTCCATACCCAGGAC
>JBOGLX010000051.1:0-12024 GCA_050745765.1 Occallatibacter sp.
GAAGAGTATCGAGGCAATCCGCCCGGCGATATTTTCCCGACCTTTTATGGAGGGCAGACACCTGCGCCGGTTTTCGGCTTCGGCACTTCGAATCAGAGGCCGTTCGGGTTCCCGGCGCCGACGTTCCCCGCCGAGTCACTCAATGCGGCGGGCGGTCTGACGGGGCTGCAATTCGCGATCGGCGCCGTCGATCCGACGCTGACTACGCCGATAACCTATGTCTACACGACCGGAATATCCCGCAGAATGGGAAGCCGTTACGTGGCCAGCGTCAATTACTCCGGCGCCAACGGGCGCAAACTCATGTCGGGCGGCGGCCAAGTCTACAACGTCAGTTATGGCCAGGATATCAACGAGCTTCCGGGCGACCTGATCATCAATGACAGCCCGGTTCCGAAGCGGCTGAACAGCAATTTCGGCGAGGTTTCGTACACGGCGAACGATCGCGTATCGAATTATAACGCGCTGATTCTGGCCCTTCAGGGTAGATTCGCCCGGTCGTTCTTCAACGCTTCCTACACGCGCTCGTCTTCCCTGGACGATACACAGGTCTTTCCGAGCTATATCGACGTGCATCAGTGGTACGGGCCGTCGATCTGGGATGCACCCAACCGCTTCTCGCTGGTCTGGAACTATAACCTCCCGATGGTGAATAAAGACAGTGGTTTTGTGGGACGGCTGGGAAGCGGCTGGATCGTCAGTGGCACCGCGGCCATCCAGAGCGGGTACCCCATCACCGTTTCCACCAACGCGCCGTTCGAACCGACCACGAATGCGTCAGGGCAATATATCGGTTACGCGGCCGGCAGCGGCGACTACAACGCCGACGGCGATGACTATGACTATCCGGATGCGGCGAACTATGCACAGGGGAAGAGCCGGCACGCTTATCTGAACGGAGTCTTCTCCTCGGGCCAGTTCACCCAGCCGGCTTTCGGTCAGGAAGGAAACGAAATGTTCAACCGGTTCGTGCAGCCGAACTTCGACGAATGGGATACGGGCTTGCTGAAGAACACGAAGATCGCTGAGGAAGTGAATTTCCAATTCCGGTTCGAAGTGTTCAACACCTTCAACCGGCCGAACCTGGTCAATCTGGATAACAATCTGCCGGATGGCACGTTCGGCAGGGCGACGGGCCAGGATACTCCGCGGTTTGTCCAGATCGGAGGCAATTTCACCTTCTGAACCGGCTGTTTCCTTTTGAAAAGGCAGGGCTGAAGCATGAGCTGAACGAGTCCTGCCTTTCGCGCGTGTGAAGCGGCAATGATATAAGAAAACCCAATGGGATGCGGAGCAATTCTCTTCCGGACGCAGAAGCGTGCCTGCAGGGCGATGCAGATGGCCGCCGTAATGGCTCTTACGGCTATTGCGGCGGCCCTTCCGGCGCAGGCGCCGCAGCCGGATGCCGGACCGGTGATCCAGATGCTGCGCGATCATCAGGATCAGCAGGCCCTTGCCGGCGTGGATCGGCTTCTTAAGGAACATCCGCGGGATTGCCGGCTGCTTTCGCTGCGCGGGCTTGCGCTCAATGATATGAAGCGGCCGTTGGAGGCGGAGAAGTCGTTCCAGCATGCGCTGGAGTTCTGCCCTGACAATTTGCTGGCGCTCGAGGGATCTGCGCAGATCGAATATGCGCGGCGGCAAGCCGATGCGGCGGAATTGCTGAAGCGCATCCTGGCGATTCGTCCCCAGGATGTGACGGCGCATGCGATGCTCGCGTCGCTTTACCGGGGCGAAGGAAAATGCAAAGCGGCTCTACCGCATTTCGAAGCCAGCGCGGCGCTTTTGGCATCGCGCCCCGACTTTCAGCGGGAGTACGCATTCTGTCTTGCCGATACGGAGCATTACGCCGAAGCGGAGAAAGCCTACGCAGCCGTGCTCGGCAGCATACCGGACGAGACGGTCCGCTACAACCTCGCGCTGGTCCAGTGGAAGCTGCACGACCCGAAAAGCGCGCTGAATACGCTTGGTCCGCTGCTGACAAACAGCAGCAACGAAATGGTGCTGGCGCTGGGGTCGCGGGTGGCTGAAGAGTCGGGCGACACGCCGCTGGCGGTGAAACTCCTCCGGTCGGCGATCCTGGCCAAACCGAAGGACCTCGCGAACTATCTGGAGTTCGCACAGATTTCATTCGCCCTTCATTCGTTTCAGGTGGGGATCGACGTGATCGACGCCGGGCTGACGCGGTTACCGGATGCGGCGCCGATGTATCTAGCGCGCGGCGTGCTGGAGGTGCAGCTTTCCCAATCCGCGCGCGCGGTTGCCGACTTTGAGAAAGCACACAGGCTGGCGCCGCAGTTATCGCTGGCAATGGATGCGATCGGGATCGTGGATACTCAGCAATATAAGCAAACGGTGGCGCTGGATTTATTCCGCGAACAGGCGCAGCTCCACCCCAAAGACGGACTGCTGCAATATCTCTATGCCGAGGCGCTGTCCGATGCGGCCTCCGTGCAGGATTCGACCCAGAAGGCGATCGACGCAGCGGAGCGGTCGGTGGCTATCAATCCGGGCTATGAACCGGCGCGGGATCTGCTGGCGCTGCTCTGGCTGCGCGCCAATCAGCCGCAGCGGTCACTCGATCAGGCGCAAGCGGCACTGAAGATTCAACCTGACGACGATGTGGCGCTTTATCACGAGATTATGTCCCTGCGCCGGTTGGGGAAGACGGAACGGGTGGAGGCGCTGGTGAAGCAACTGGCAGTGCTGCGCAGCCACAATGCGCAAAAAGAGAAGGAAGGCCATCGGTACGTTCTTGAGGAAGTGCCGGGGTCGTGACGTTGCGAAGAATCCGGGCGGCCGCGCAACAGGTGGCTTTTCCGCGCCGCCGGCAAACGGCCGCAAAGTCCGTTCAACAGGGCGCATTTGTCGAGGAAGGTGAAAGGATGGCCGCGCATATCTCGCGAAGGTCGGCGATCGGCGGAATCGGCGCCGGAGCTGCGGAGTTGCTTCTATGCAGGCGCATGGCCGTAGCCGGCGTGCAGGATCCGCCGGGCCGGCAATTGACTGGGGAGCCGGGCCAATTGGATCTCAGCCTGACGGCGCTGGCTGCGAACATTCTTCGCATCGCCATTGCTCCGGTGAGTGCGTGGCAACCGGAGGAAGAGCTGGGAGTTGTCGTCCATCCGGATGCGGTTGCGCTGATGAGAGCGCCGCATCCGGCGGTTTCCGATCTGCCGTGGGGCAAGTATCGGATCGCGGTTGAGGAGAATCCGCTGCGCGTGAGGGTTACGGAGCCTCAGCGCAATTTCCTCCAGCAGATTCAGTTCGACACGGACAGCACTGCGGTGCGATTCGGGATTGGAGACGCACCCCTCTTCGGGCTGGGAGAAGGTTTGCCCAGCTACGATCTGCGCGGGGCGAAATATGGGATGAGGAACGGAGAAGGGACGCCGCATCTGGACATTGATGGGGCGCGGCTCCCTATTCCATGGCTCATGAGCGCGGCCGGATGGGGACTGTTCGTTGGGCAGCCTTCGGGGTTCTTCGATCTGACGGGAGCGACGGGAATTTTTGAGCCGGTGGAGGCATCTTCCAGCCGCAACGTGTATCTGATCCTGGGCGACACGCCCGCGGAAATTCTGCGCGGCTATGCCGCGTTGACGGGCTTTCCCCATCTGCCGCCGTTGTGGTCGCTGGGCTATCAGCAGTCGCACCGGACTCTGGCGAGCAGGGACGAGGTGATGAGCGAGGCGCGCACCTTCCGCGAGAAGAAGCTGCCGTGCGACACGCTGATTTATCTGGGGACGGGATTTTGTCCCTCGGGTTGGAATACAGGCCAGGGATCGTTTACATACAACGCGGATGTTTTTCCCGATCCCAAGGCCATGCTGGATGAGCTGCACGAGGAGCAGTTCAAGGTGGTGCTGCACGTGGTGCCGCCCGGCGATTTTCACGGGACGATCCACGATACCGGTGCAGAGGCGAAAACGCCGGGCGATGCAGCAACCTACTGGCAGGAACATCTGCCGGTGGAAAAAACGGGCGTGGATGGATGGTGGCCGGATGAAGGCGACCGGCTTTCAGTGTATGCGCGATTTGAGCGCAACCGGTTTTATTGGGATGGGCCGTTGACCGTCCATCCCGAGCGGCGTCCGTTTGCGCTCAACCGCAACGGATATGCCGGGTTGCAGCGGTTCGGATGGTTGTGGTCGGGAGACATCGATTCGAATTGGGCGTCGCTCGCGGCGCAGGTGCGCAATGGGATCAACGTCGGCCTTTGCGGGATTCCCTACTGGGGCACCGATACGGGCGGCTTCTCGCCGACGCGCGAGCTGACGCCGGAACTCTATGTGCGCTGGTTCCAATTCAGCGCGTTCTGTCCGCTGTTCCGCTCCCACGGGCGGGCGTGGAAGCTGCGCTTGCCGTGGGGCTGGGACACGGGGAATGCCGAACCGCTCGAAGGCGCCGAGAGACTGGGCCCAAATTGGCCGCCGCGACAACAGTTGCACGATCCTGAGGTGGAGGAGATTTGCCGCGAGTACCTGAACCTTCGCTATCGGCTGCTTCCATGTCTCTATTCTTCGGTGGCGCAGACTCATGCCACGGGGCTGCCGCTGATGCGGCCGCTCTGGCTCACCGATCCCAAAGACAAGCTGGCTCTGCAATGCGATGACGAATACTTCTTCGGAGACAGCTTTCTGGTGGGTCCGGTGCTGGCTCCGGCAGTGCGCGAGCGCGCAATGTACCTGCCTGCCGGGAAGTGGTGGGATTTCTGGAGCGGCGAAGCCGTCGAGGGGGGCAGACAAATGTCGCGCGAGGTGGATTTGAAGACGATGCCGCTGTATTTGAAGGCGGGCGCGGTGGTGCCGTTTGGGCCGGTGAAGCAGTTCACGGCCCAGCCAACAGAGGAGCCGATCACCCTGCGGGTCTATCCCGGTGCGGACGGAAGCTTTCCCCTCTATGAAGACGATGGCGAGAGTTTCGGGTACCGCCAGGGAGAGTTTACACGGATCCATTGCATTTGGAGAGATGGCGAGCGCAGGCTGACTCTGAACGTGGATCCGCAGGGGAAGTCTGCGAACGGCAGGGAGATGCGGGTGGAGGTGGCGGGTGGACACGCTCCCGTCGCGGTTACGCTTGAGGGGCCGGTGACCGAAGTGAAACTTTGAATTGTTTCGCGGCAATGCGCAGGCCGCCCGCGGGAGTTTACTACCAGCGCCGCGAACGCGCTACCATCACGACAACGTGGCCAAGCCACGTGGTGACGTGGTGTGACGGACGTTGATTCAACCGTAAGGCGACTGAGTGAGAGGAAATTTCAGAGGTCACGATGGGCGACCAGGCATTTAAGGGCGAAGTAAGGGGTGGGAAGGCAGTTTTAAGCCAAAAATAGCGCCGTTTCAAGCCAAGTTAGCGATGGCATCCGCAGCCGCCGTGCGTCATCATAAGAGCAGTGCAGGAACCGATCGAATCCGCCGCGCTGCCCGAGCTCACCGCCGGCGAGCTTGCCCGCTACGCACGCCACCTTACGCTGCCTGAAGTCGGCATCGAGGGGCAGCGCAAACTCAAGGCCGCGCGCGTGCTCTGCGTGGGCACGGGCGGACTGGGTTCGCCGCTGGCCTTTTACCTCGCCGCCGCCGGCATCGGCACGCTCGGCCTGGTCGACTTCGACGTCGTCGACGAGAGCAACCTGCAGCGCCAGATCCTGCACTCTACCCGCGACGTCGGCCGCAAAAAGCTCGATTCGGCCGCCGAAAAGCTCACCGCGCTCAACCCCGCGCTCAACGTCGTCAAACACGAAACCATGCTGTCGAGCGCCAACGCCCTGGACATTCTCAAGGACTACGACATCGTCGCCGACGGCACCGACAACTTTCCCACGCGCTACCTGGTCAACGACGCCTGCGTGCTGCTCGGCAAGCCAAATGTCTATGGGTCGATCTTCCGCTTCGAAGGCCAGGCCAGCGTCTTCGCCACAAAAGAAGGCCCGTGCTACCGCTGCCTCTATCCAGAGCCGCCGCCTCCAGGCAGCATCGTTCCCAATTGCGCCGAGGGCGGCGTTCTGGGTATATTGCCGGGACTTGTCGGCGTTATCCAGGCCACAGAAACCATCAAGCTCATCCTCGGCAAAGGCGAGCCGCTCGTCGGCCGCCTGCTCCTTGTGGATTCGCTCGCCATGAGGTTCCGCGAGCTCAAGCTGCGCAAAAACCCCGAATGCCCGGTTTGCGGCGCGCACCCCACAGTCACGCGACTGATCGACTACCATCAATTCTGTGGCATTGCATCAACCAATCTTGAGGAGAATACATTGATCAACGGCGTCCCCCAAATCACGGTGAAAGAGCTGAAGCAGCGCCTCGACACGGGCGAGGATGTGTTTATCCTCGACGTGCGCGAGCCTTACGAGTACCAGATCGCCAACATCGGTGGAACGCTCATCCCCATGAAAGATGTGCCCCGGCGTCTGGACGAAATCGACCGCGACCGCGAGATTGTGGTGCAGTGCCGCAGCGGCGGCCGCAGCCAGCGCATTGCGGAGTTCCTGAAGCAGGCCGGCTACGAGAAAGTGGCGAACCTTGCCGGAGGCGTCCTTGCGTGGGCGGATCAGATCGATCCAACTATGCGAAAATACTGACACTGGAGCTATCCCCAATGAGCACCCTTCTTGAAATCCCGGTCCTTCCCCCGCGCAGCATCGTGCTCGACCCTCCTCTAAGCGACGAGGAGTTCGAGCGGATGAGCGAGCGGTCGGATTTTGCGTCTCTCGAACGAAACAAAGACGGAGCAATCATCGTGAACGCACCCGCGGGAGGCACGACCAGTAGCGGCAATGCCGAGATTACACGGCAGCTTACCAATTGGTGGATTCAACATCGGCAGGGGCGCGTCTACGATTCGAGCGCCGGCTTTTTTCTCGCCGATGGCTCTATGCTCAGCCCCGATGCTGCGTATACATCTGCGGAACAGCTAGAGGGCCTTACCCGCAAACAGTTGGCTCGCTTCCTGCGGCTGGCCCCTGCGTTCATCGTAGAACTGCGCTCAGAGAGCGACAGCCTGGCAGCGGTGGCGGAAAAGATGGAATCATGGATGGCGAACGGAGTTCAGCTCGGCTGGCTGGTGGACCCCTATGCCAGGCAGGTTCACATTTACGAGGCAGGAGCCGCGCCGCGCATCGAGAGCGGGAGCACGGCTTCCGGCTCGGGCCCGGTCGAAGGTTTCGTCCTCGATCTTGAAGAGGTATGGCGCTGCTACGAGTAACTGGCGGGCTGCTTTCCGTCGAATGCTCATAAAATCCAGGGAAATTCCGGATATGGAATTCGAAGTTCCACTCCTCAGTGGCAGCTATGTGCGCCTTGAACCGCTCAGCCTTGACCACGTCGACGGGCTGGTTGCGGCGGCGGCTGAGGATCGTTCGCCTTACCAATGGACGTTCGTGCCGCAGGGACGCAACGCGACAGTCCAATACGTTGAGACTGCGCTTGCCTGGCGCGACGAGGGCACGGCTTTGCCCTTCGCGACCGTTCGCATTGCCGACGGCGCCGTCGTCGGCTCCACGCGCTTTTGGAATATCGAGGGCTGGGCCTGGCCGGAGGGTCATGCGCGTCACGGCCGTCCGCACCCCGATGTTTGCGAGATCGGCTACACGTGGCTTACTGCCGCGGCCATCCGGACAGCCATCAACACTGAAGCCAAGTTTCTGATGCTGGAGCACGCTTTTGAAGTCTGGCAGGTGCTGCGCGTGTCGCTGCACACGGATGCGCGCAATCTGCGCTCGCAGGCGGCGATTGAACGAATTGGCGGAAAGCGCGAAGGAATTCTGCGGGCGCACAAGATGGCGTTTGACTTTACTACGCGCGATTCGGTCCGTTACTCGATTGTTGCCGCGGAGTGGCCCGAAGTGAAGCGCAGACTTGTGCAGCGGTTGCAGCCGGCTACTTAACAGCCTGCGGTGAAAGTCGAAATTTCGGAAAAGACATCCCTCAGGGGCTAAAGCCCTATTGATTCCAGGCGCCTTACGGCACGACTAAAGTCGTGCCCTTTCAAAACCAACTTTCACCACAGCCCATTTAACCCGCATCGCCGCCCTTGCCGTTCTCGTCCATTTTCCCGAAGATCATCTTGCCGCTGGCGGTTTGCAGAACGCTGGTGACGGAGATGTCCACGCTCTTGCCGATCAGCCGGCGAGCGTGATCGACGACCACCATGGTTCCGTCGTCCAGATAGCCCACGCCCTGGTTGTATTCCTTGCCCTCTTTGAGAATCAGCACGCCCATGCGCTCGCCGGGCAGCACCACGGGCTTGAGGGCGTTGGCCAGGTCGTTGATGTTGAGCACCTCGACGTGATGAAGATGGGCCACCTTGTTCAGGTTGAAGTCGTTGGTGACCACCTTGGCTTCCCATTTCTTGGCCAGCTCGAGCAGTTTCAGGTCGACTTCGCGGATGGAGGGGAAGTCGTCGGGGACGATCTGCACCTGGATGGCCGCGCTGGACTGCATTCGCTGCAGCATGTCGAGGCCGCGCCGGCCACGCTGGCGCTTTGAGCCGTCGGTCGAATCGGCCACCACCTGCAGCTCGCGCAACACGAACTCCGGCACCACGATCATGCCGTCCATGAAGCCGGCCTCGGCAATGTCGGCGACGCGGCCGTCAATAATGACGCTGGTGTCGAGCACCTTGGCGCTGCGCCTTGCCGGGCGGTCGCTCGAGAAGATTGTGCCAAACGCGGCGGGATTGAGCAGGTCGCCCTTGTTGGCGCCTACCAGCAGGCCCACGTAGGTCATCAACAGCAGGACGAAGATCTGCAGGACGGCCGAGGTGGAGCTCGGGAGCGGCGCCGAGCGCAGCACCAGGCAGAACAGCGCCGCTCCAAAGATGCCGAGGACACTGCCAGCCACTGCGCCGATCAGCCGGCGCAATGTGAGCGCGCGCACCCTCAGCTCGAAGACGATGACCGCGCCCGCAGCCGCCGCGCCCAAAAGGCCGCCAATCCATCCATCGTGAATGCCAAAGGGATGAAGAAAGTAGCAAACCGCCGCAAGAACGAGGACAAAAAGCAAGCGAATCAGAACAATATCCATGATGAAACCAACTTTCGCCGGTGCCGGGGAAACGCTCCAGCCTGAATCAAATGGCGAGTATGCCGACTGGCGCGGGGAGTCGTCAAGGGAAAAACTAAGCACGGCAGAGCCTGGAGGGATTGTGGTAACGGGAGGCAGGGTACGGGCTGCCGGCTCAATAGTATGCGCCGGACCTGCGGCTCGTTTGCGGGGCAGCGTTGGGGCGGCTCAATAATAATCGGCGCAGCTCAGATAATAGCCGCAGCGGGTGCAAACCAGTTTGCAGCGGTGACTGGTAAGCCGGTGGGAGCAGTTGGGGCAAAGCTGGCAGTGGTGATCGACCTGGGGACCGGGCTCGCTCTCCTGGGCCGGCTCACCATGTGAGAAACCGCGTGTGAAATTGGCGTCAAAACCGGGTTCGAGGACGAGCGGCCGCCGCGGCAACATGCCGGACAGATTAGCATGGAAGAGCAGGCTGTCTCCATGAGATGTCGTGGACGGCATCCCGGCAGGAGCCTGAAGCATCAACACTGAGGATGTCCGGACTTTCCCTGGTAGACACACCGCCGGACAACTGGGCAACCGGATCACCAAAACTCCAAAGACAACCGGATTTTCAAATCCCCAAGGAGGGACTATGGCGAGCAAGGCAAGTGCGGTTTGGACAGGTTCACTGAAGGAAGGCAAAGGCACGATTTCGACGGCGACGGGAGTGCTGAACAACGCCAACTACTCCTTCGCCACGCGATTTGAGGGCGCGGATACAGGCACCACGCCGGAGGAGCTGATTGCGGCGGCGCACGCCAGTTGCTTCTCGATGGCCCTGGGCGCGCAGTTAGGCGGCGCGGGGCTGACCCCCGAGAAGATCGAAACCCACGCGGCCGTGACGCTGGCCAAGACCGATGCGGGCTTTGCGGTCACCAGGATCGCTCTCACCTCGACGGCCAAGGTTCCGGGCGCCAGCCAGGAAGTCTTCGACAAGGCCGCCGCGGATGCCAAAACCGGCTGCCCGATCTCGAAGCTGTTTGCGAATAACACCGAGATTGCCCTCGACGCGAAACTGGTTTAATGAAGGCTCGAGCCGCCTGGCTGCTGGGCATAGAGTTCAGCCAGCCAGGCGCCGGGCGAACCGCGGGAGCGGACTGCGGGGAATTTGACACTGGCTCTCGCTTTTGCGAGACTCAAAAATGCTGCCGGTTCAGCGCCAACCGCTGAACCAGTATCCCGTGCCGAAGTGGCGGAATTGGCAGACGCGCATGGTTCAGGTCCATGTACTCGCAAGGGTGTGGGGGTTCGAGTCCCTTCTTCGGCACCAGTTTATTTGTAATCAAGAGCTTACGGCCATGGCGTCGATCATGGTGTCCACAAAATCTCGAGTTTTTGGTGCCCATCGTAGTGTCCACTCCGCCGCGCTCTTTAGCGCGAGTTCTGAAAAGGACCCACAATCCCGCTCATGCCGCGAACGGTGGACAGCGCTCGACCCGGAGCATGCGTCAACGTACTGAAGAAGGTCAGAACCAGTGGAGGCTGGAAGCTGTGCCCGGTGGTGCGCGAATCCAATGGGCGACTCCGCGACCGCGTGCGAGTCGACGGGCGCACTGAGGTTCACGGCGAGGGCGTCTACTACATCGAGTGGCGCGAAGATGGCCGCCGTCGCCGCGAGGCGATTCCCAATCCTGCTGAGGTACTCGAGCGGGCGCGGCTGAAATCGCTCGAACTTGAAGCGCGCAAGGCCGGCGTCTCGCTCGATTTGGTTCGGGACGCAGAGCCTCGTCGATCTTCGCTGCCGTCGGACGGTGCGGAGATCGCCGCGGTCATCGTCGCAACACTCCGGCCGAATGCAAGCGCCGAACGGCTGTTGCTGAACGGAATCGAGGCTTACATCAAAGAACGAGTGGACGCAGTGCTGCGTGCCCGTCTCTCCGCCGTGGACGCCACTGGCAGCGAATCGGGACTGGCATTTCTGCCGGAGCCGAGGATGCTCGCGGCCCCGGTTGTCAAGGAGAACCAGGATCAGAGCCGGATCGAAGAGGCTCGAGGCCAGGCGCAACCGAATGGTTCAAACCTTTCGCCCGAAAACGAGGTAACCGTCGCCGATGCAATCGATGCTTATCTCAAAGATGTGGAACCGCCACAACGCGAGTTCAAGACGTACGAAGAATACCGCAACGTGCTTTATCGCTTCCGAGATAACTGCAAAAAGAAACTTGCCAAGGAAATTGATCGCAAAGACTGCCTGGGATTCATCCGTCACTTGTACTCGATCGGCAATGAGGCGCGCACAGTCTACAACCGCATAGGCATCGTGCAGCAGTGGTTGAAATTGAACGGCATCACTGGGCTTCTGCAAGGCCGGGACAAACCGAGCTTTGTGACAAACATGAGGGAGATGTACCAGCCCGAGGATCTGGAGGCACTGTTTCGCGCCTGCGATCCGGAAGAGAGGATACGTTATCTTTTCTTTCTCCTGACCGGGGAACGGGACAAGGAGGTTCGCTATACCTCATGGTCGGACATCGACTTTAACCGGAAGTGCGTCCGGGTGACCGCGAAGAAGCAATTGGGATTCAAGCCAAAGGACAAGGAGGAGCGGGAGATTCCGGTGCCGGCGGCACTTCTTGACGCCCTCCGCGAATACAAGGCGCGCCAGACCGGATTCAACCTCAACGATCTCGTCTTTCCGACCTCAGAAGGACGCCCAGATAAGAAACTCGAGAACAAACTGAAAAGGATTGCGTGTCGTGCCGGACTCAATTGCGGACGCTGTACCTCGAAGTACGGCAACAAGTGGAGCGAGGGACCCTACTGCGGCAAATGGTTCCTGCACAAATTCCGGCACACCTTCGCAACAAACTCGCTCGAAGAGGGTGCTAAACACAGCGTCTTAAATAATTGCGCATAATCGACGCAGTGTGGAGTTACCTCGCAGCCACTGTTTGAATTGCGTCTCGACGGATTCGATGACCTCGTCGAGCAGCGGGAAGTATCGGTTGTGCAGGCATTGCCGACGGGTAAGCTTCCAGAC
>JBOGLX010000052.1:0-3455 GCA_050745765.1 Occallatibacter sp.
CGGTCGGACATGAGGGCCACCAGCCGCTTCCCGAGCTCAGGCATGCGGCGAAGCATTTCCGGAAAGTGATCCTTGTGCAGCCGCAACGCTCTTGTGGGCAGGATGGCGCGTCCCGTGGCTTCGGCGCCGGTGAGACGCGAATAGGGGAGCAAACCTGTTACTTGGACCGCCCGCGCCGTAAAGGAAGGACCGTCTGGCATGTCATTGCGCTGCCAGCGGACCTCGCCTTCGAGAAGCACTAAGAGGTGTTCGACCGGGTCGCCCGGCCGCACGAAAATGGTCCCCGGTTCCAGGCGGACTTCCTCGAAGCGTTCTGCAAGCCAGGCAAGCTGGTCCTCCGGGAGGTCCGCAAATACAGCGACTTTGCGCAACTCGCCTGCTACCCGGTGAATCACTTCGAGTTGGAGGTCGTGTGGCATCGTCACACCGCGCTCAGATACTGGTGTACGAACTGCACTGCGTTCGCGCCCTCGCCCACGCCCGAAGCCACGCGCTTCACTGAACCGTGCCGCACGTCGCCGGCCACGAAAATGCCGGGAACGCTGGTCTCGAGCAGCCAGGGATCGCGGTCCAGCCGCCAGCCTTTAGGATGCTTGCCGTCCCGCACGAGGTCGGCTCCGGATAGGATAAACCCTCGGTCATCGCGATCAAGGACCCCTGCCAGCCAGTCCGTCCTTGGCGCGGCGCCAATGAAGATGAAAAGAGAGGTGGCTGCTACTTGGTGAGTTTCACCGCTGTCGACGCAAAGCACTGAAATGGCCTCGAGGCGCTCCGTGCCATGGACTTCCAACACCTGGCTGCGCGTCTCCACGTGAATGTTCTCAGTGACTTGAATCTGATCGATGAGGTACCTCGACATTGTGGCGGAAAGCGAATCGCCCCGGACGAGCATCAGCACCTGGCGCGCGAACTTGGAAAAGTACATGGCGGCCTGGCCCGCGGAGTTCGCGCCGCCCACGAGGTAGACGTCTTCGTTGCGGCACGATTCACCCTCTGTCATCGCGGCTCCGTAGTAGACGCCTGCGCCCTGCAAGCGGTCCACGCCAGGCACGTCGAGCTTGCGATAGGAGACGCCCGTGGCAATCACTATCGCCTTGCACCCGATCTCGGTTCCGTCTGCGAGCGAAACCACATTCGCCGCTTCTTCAACGCGCAGGCGGACCGCCTCCTGCGGCGCCAGGATTTCCACGCCAAAACGGCGCGCCTGCGCCACGGCGCGACGCGCCAAGTCGCCCCCACTCAGTCCGGAGGGGAATCCCAGATAATTCTCGATGCGAGAGCTCATGCCGGCCTGGCCGCCCGGCGCCTCCCGCTCCACCATGACCGTGGGCAAACCCTCCGACGCGCCGTAAACTCCAGCCGCTAATCCCGCAGGTCCGCCACCCACAATCAGCAGATCGTAGAACGCGGTCCCGGCACGGGTTCTCAGGCCGAGTTTCGCCGCCACCTCCCCGGGCGACGGGTCCGCGAGAGCCTCGCCCTCTGGAAACAGGACCAGGGGGAGCTTCGACGCATCGAGTCCAGATTCGGTCAACTGCCGGATCTCCGCTTCATTGCCTGCGCTCTCCACGTCAAGCCAACGGTAGGGCACCTGAGACCGCGCCAGAAAGTCTCGCAGCTCGTGGGAGCGCGCCGACCAGCGGTGGCCCAGCACACTGATGCCTTCGAACGGCGGTCGGAACGACGCCTGCCAGTCTTCCAGCAGGTCGTCGAGCACCGGATAAAGCTGCTCCTCGGGCGGGTCCCAGGGCTTAAGAAGGTAGTGGTTGATTTTCGCCTGATTGATGGCCTGGATGGCTGCGTCCGTATCCGCGTAGGCCGTCAGCAGCACGCGGCGGGCGCTCGGGTAAAGATCCATGGCCCGGCTGATGAACTCGACGCCGGTCATCTGCGGCATGCGCTGGTCCACGAGCAGCAGGCTGACGGCGTCATTCCGCTTCTTGAGCGCCCGCAGGGCCGCGAGCGCGGCCGCTCCCGAGTCCGCACGCAGCACGCGGTAGTGCTCGGCATAGCGCCGCCGCAAGTCGCGCTCCACCGCGCGCAGCACCTCCGGGTCGTCATCGACGGCAAATAGAATTGGTTTCGCCATCTTACCCTTAATTCGATGAATCCTGAGGCTCTTCGGTTCGCTTGGTCACCTGCCAGCTTCCGGGCAAGCACCTCCTCGACTGCAAGTCAGAAGGCTTCGCGCGCTAGGAGAAGAGTAGATTCACCGTACTTTCACGCTCGGTTCCACCGACATGCCGGGCCGCAGCGGGTGCTTGGGATCCTGGCCATTGTCAAACACGATCTTAACTGGGATTCGCTCGACAACCTTCACGTAGTTCCCGGTAGCATTTTCGGGCGGCAATATACTGTAGAGCGCGCCGGTAGCGCCGGCGATGTTCAAAACGTGGCCATTGTAAGTGCGGTCGTAGGTGTCGACGTGTATTTTTACGGGCTGGCCGGGCCGCATGTTCTTTAGCTGCGTCTCCTTAAAATTAGCTGTCACCCAGATATTCTGGCTGTCCAGAGGAACAATCGTCATTAACTGCTGCCCTGGCGAGACGTTCTGTCCCGGCTGGACCGATCGTTGTCCCACGATCCCGCTGACGGGCGCCACGATCGTCGTGTACCCGAGGTTCAGTTCGGCCTGATGCAAGACTGCGATGGCTTGCTTCGTCTGGGCCTCGGCGGCCACGGCGCGGGAGTGCTGCAAGGAAATTTGCTGAGGCCGCGTCATTGCGTAGTGCAATTGGGCCTGGGCATAAGCCACCCTGGCGCGGGCCTCAGTAACGGCCTGTTCCGTTGCCGCGGCAGAGGCCACCGCCGCTTCAACGGCGGCGGCCGTCCCCTTCTGGGTATCCACGGCTTGAGTATACGTCAGCTGTGGGATATCGTCCCTTGAGGCAAGCGGCTTGTATCTCGTCACGTCATCCTGAGCTTTCAGATCATTCGCTTCGGATTCCCGCAGCGATGCCTGGGCGGCGTCGAACTGCTGTAGGGATGCCTAGGCACATCGTATCCCCCCTGGTCATTGAGATAGTAATCCAGAAACACGGGAGGGAGGAGACAAAGATCAAGGGGTCGGCGGGGCTCAAGCTGCTGGATGATTTGCCAAGGTGAAAGGCCTTGTTTGTGGGAATTGGGTCGGGCCAAGTTGAAGTAGTGCTGATAAAGAGCAGCCTTGGCCAGGAACTCGGAGCGCGAAGCAAAAGTTTCCAAGTCGTAGAACTCGTCTTCGATGAGACGGTGAACGGTTTCGACGTCGCTCTGATAGGTATGAGCGGCTGGAGGGATGCGTTGGTGCTGGCTGTCGCCGAGGGCGGCAGGGAAGCCGGAGCGGGTGCCATCTTTTTGCAGCGCGCCGATGAACTCCGCGCCGTTGTCGGTCTGCCAGGCGAGGTGACGGAGTTCAATGCCGCAACGGGCCAAGTGAGCCTGAATGCGGGCGGCGAAGCAGGCGCTGGCGGCTG
>JBOGLX010000053.1:0-40522 GCA_050745765.1 Occallatibacter sp.
GTGGATGGCGCCATCCACGCCTCCGCCGCCGAGCAGCGAGCTATTGGCCGCGTTCACGATAGCGTCCACAGCCAGGGTCGTGATGTCGGTCTTCAGAACTTCGATGCGGTCCATTGCTGCCCAGTCAGCATCCTAGCCCGGCCGGCCCGGCGCGGCAAGTTGAGGCCGGGTGCGGTCTGTGCCCCCGAGCCGCGTGTCCGTCAACTCTCTCAATTCACCGCGCTTAGCGCCGGAAACAGCGCCGTTATCCTCAGCACGCGCCAATTTCCTGTTTCCTTCCATTTCGAACTCTGCCATACTTGGTTGTGCCCACCAGGTACGGCCAATCTCACCAATCCAATTCAGAGGGTGCATCGATGTCGGCAAAGTATGTCTTTGTGACGGGCGGAGTTGTGTCCAGTTTAGGCAAGGGCCTGGCGGCCGCTTCCATCGGCTGCCTGCTTGAGAGCCGCGGCCTGCGCGTGAATCTCATGAAGTTCGACCCCTATCTCAACGTCGATCCGGGGACCATGTCGCCTTTTCAGCACGGCGAAGTCTTTGTCACAGACGACGGCGCCGAGACCGATCTCGACCTGGGGCACTACGAGCGCTTCACCCACGCGCCGCTCTCGCGCGACAACAACCTCACCACCGGGCGCATCTACGAGCAGATCATTTTGAAGGAGCGGCGCGGCGACTACCTCGGCAAGACCGTCCAGGTCATTCCCCACGTGACCAACGAGATCAAGAACGCGATGCGCAAGGTCTCGGCGAACGGCGCGGACGTGACCATTGTTGAGATCGGCGGCACGGTCGGCGACATCGAGTCGCTGCCATTTCTCGAGGCCATCCGCCAGATGCGCCAGGAGCTGGGCCGCGAAAACACTGTCTTTGTGCACCTCACGCTGGTGCCGTGGATCGCCGCGGCGCAGGAGCTCAAAACCAAGCCTACGCAGCACTCGGTCAAAGAGTTACTTTCGATCGGCATCCAGGCCGACGTGCTGCTCTGCCGCTCCGACCGCGCCATGAATCGCGAGATCAAGCAGAAAATTGCCGCCTTCTGCAACGTCGAGGAAAAGGCAGTAATCGGCGCCCGGACGGTGCCGTTTATTTATGAAGTCCCGCTCGGCTTTGCGCAGGAAGGCGTGGACTCGCTGATTCTCAAATATCTTCACAAGGATGCGCCCCAAGGCGACCTGAGCAAATGGCGCGAGTTAGTCGACCGCTGCTACCACCCCAAAGACGAAGTTTCTATCGCCATCGTCGGTAAGTATGTCGAGTATGAGGACAGCTATAAGTCACTCAAGGAGGCGCTAACTCACGGAGCTATCTCGCAGAATTTGAAACTGATCCTGACCTGGATCGAGGCGGAGGGTTTGGAATCGAAAACTCCCGAGGACCGGAGCTTCGAATCGCAATTAGAGGGATTCGACGGCATCCTGGTTCCCGGCGGGTTTGGCAAGCGCGGCATCGAGGGCATGTTGAACGCGATTCGTTATGCCCGGGAGAAACAGGTGCCGTACTTTGGAATTTGTCTGGGCATGCAAACGGCCTGCATCGAGTTTGCGCGGAACGTTTGCGGACTAAAAGACGCAAACTCCAGCGAATTCGATCCAGGGAGCCAGCACCGCATCATCTACAAGCTGCGCGAACTGCTGGGCGTGGAAGAGATGGGCGGGACCATGCGGCTTGGAGCGTGGACCTGCATCCTGCAAGAAGATTCGCTGGCTGCCCGTGCTTATGGCGCGACCGAGATCAGCGAGCGCCACCGTCACCGCTACGAATTCAACCGCGAATACGAAGCGCTGCTGACCGGCGGCGGTCTGCGCCTGAGCGGCGCCACCCCCGACCAGACCTATGTCGAAATTATCGAGTTACCCGGCCATCCTTACTTCCTCGGCTGCCAGTTCCATCCCGAGTTCAAGTCAAGACCGCTGGAGCCGCACCCGCTCTTTCGCGAGTTTGTAACTGCGAGTTACAAAAATCGCCGGGAGAGACTTTCATACGATAACAACCATACTTCTATCCTAACCAACACTCTGTCGTCCTGAGCGCAGCGGAGTCGGAATTGGTCGAAGGCTCGTGGCAAATAGCGAAGGCCCGAACCCGCAGATCCTTCGACTACGTTTGGCGCAAAGAGCGCGCCAAACTCCGCTCAGGATGACATCTTAATTTTGGGGTTGAACCTTGGAGACAGGACGCTCGAACACTGAGCGCTACTCGCGCACGCTGATCCCCAGCGCCTTCATCTTGCGATAGAGATGGCTGCGCTCAAGGCCGAGAAGCTCGGCCGCGTGGCTGATGTTGTTGCGCGCTTCGTCTATCTTTTTGAGAATGTACTCGCGTTCGTAGGCGTCGCGCGCCTGTTGCAGCGTGGAGAACTCTTCTGCCGCGCGGGCCGCGGACTTTTGCGCGAGCGGGGGCAGATGCTTGCGCTCAATGCGCAGCACGCGCGGATTAAGGATGAGAACGCGCTCGACGACGTTCTTGAGCTCGCGCACATTCCCCGGCCAGTGATATTGCGAGAGCGCTTCGAGTGCTTCGTCGCCGATCTCCATGCGCGGGCGTCCGTACTGCCGGCCGAACTCCGATAGAAACTCGCGCGCCAGTGGCGAAATGTCCTGCTTGCGCTCGCGCAGCGGCGGCACAAAGAACGGCACCACGTTGAGCCGGTAAAAGAGGTCCTCACGGAAGTTGCCCTTGGCGATCTCCTCTTCGAGGTCCTTGTTGGTTGAGGCGATGAGACGCGCGTCAACGCGCAGCGGCTGCGTGCCGCCCACGGGCGTGAAGAGCTGGTCGTCGAGCGCGGAGAGCATCTTGGCCTGCGTCTTCAGGCTCATGTCGCCCACTTCGTCGAGGAAGAGCGTTCCGCCGTCGGCGCGTTCGAGCGTGCCGCGCTGCTCGGACGCGCCGCCTTGAGAGCCAGGGCTGAAGCCCTGACCTACCGCGCCGTGCCGAAATCCGAAGAGCTCCGCTTCAATGTGCGCCTCCGGGATGGCCGCGCAGTTGAGCTCGACGAAGACGCGGTCGCGGCGCAGGCTCTCGGCATGAATGGAGCGGGCGATTAACTCCTTTCCGGTGCCCGATTCGCCGTAGATGAGCACGCGGCCATTGGTCGGCGCCATCAGGCGGATCTGCTGGCGCAGCGCCTTCACCGGGACGCTTTCGCCGGTGAGCACCTTGCCGGCGCTGAACTGCCGCTTGAACTCATGGTTCTCCGTGCGCAGGCGCCGCGCCTCGACAGCGTTCTTGATCACCATCAGCGTGCGGTCGAGCGAGAGCGGTTTTTCGAGGAAGTCGTATGCGCCGAGTTTGGTGGCTTTGACGGCAGCCTCGATGGTCCCATGGCCGCTGACGATCACCACTTCGGGCCGCGACTCCGGCAGAAGGCGGCGCACGTCGGCCAGCACGTCGAGGCCGTCGCGGTCGGGCAGCCAGATGTCGAGCAGGACTACATCGTAGGGCACGTCCTCAAGGAGCACGAGCGCTTCGGCCGCAGTGGCCGCGCCAGCCACGCTGTAGCCCTCTTCGGCGAGAATCTCTTCGAGGGAACTGCGAATTTCCGCCTCGTCATCCACCACGAGAATGGCTTTCATGAGTGGACTTCCTTAAGCGGTTCGCCCTGGCCCGCGGCGCCGGACGTAGCTTCGACGGCAGTGTGCGCGGCGGGCTCCATCAGCGGCAGGCGCAGAAGAAAGCGCGCGCCCTTGGGACTATTGGCCTCGGCGCGGATGGAGCCTCCGTGCTCCTGCACGATTTTGGCCGCGATCGAAAGCCCCAGTCCGGTGCCGCGGTGCTTGGTGGAGTAAAAGGGAAGAAACAGCCGCTCGCGAATCTCGTCGGTGAGGCCGTGGCCGGTATCGGAAACCTCAACTTCGACTGCCTCGCCGTCTTCGCTCAGCCGGCTGCGCACTCCCAGGATGCGCAGCAGGCTGCCCTGCATGGCCTCTGCCGCATTGTCGATGAGATTGGCCAGCGCGCGGCGAATGGCTTCGGGATCCGCCAGTACCGTGGGCAGTCCCGGCTCCAGATCGTGCTGCACTTCGATGCCGTCGAGCCGGCCCGCGAACAGCGTCAAAGCTTCGTCCACCACATGATTCATATTGCAAGGACGCGGTTGCGGCGCGGGAAATTGCGCCAGCGCCGAGAACTGATCCACCAGCGTGCGCAAAGTGCCCACGCAGCCCAGGATGATCTCGCTGCACTTGCGGATAATGTTGGGCGAATCTGCCTGTGCGCGGTCCAGATGCCTGCCGATGCGCTCGGCGCTGAGCGCGATAGGTGTGAGCGGGTTCTTGATCTCGTGGGCCACGCGCTGCGCCACTTCTTTCCACGCCAACTGCCGCTGCGCCCGCAGGAGCTCCGTAGTGTCCTCGACCACCAGCACGGTTCCCGGCCGGCCGTGCTCCAGCTCCAGCCGCGCGCTGGTGACGGCAAGGTGCATTACGCGGCCGCGCGCCCGGAATTCGATCTCAGTGGACGCCGCGCCCATGCGTTGTCCGCGCCGGATTACGCCGGCAAGATCGTCCACACTCTCGGCGGGCAGGAACGACTCGATCTTTTCGCCAACCAGGCCGGACTCTTCGCGGCGGCCCATGAGTTCGGCAAAGGCGCGATTCGATTGCATCACCACTCCGGCACTGTCGAGCGTGACCAGGCCGCTGGGAATAGTTTCCACGATGGTTTCAAGCTCGCGCCGCCGCTCCTCGATGGAGCGGTTCGCCGCGGTGAGCTGCGCCTGCGAGGATTCAGCCAACTGGCGGCTGGCCTCGAGATCGGCGGCCATGTGATTGAACGAGCGCACCAGGTCCGCCATCTCTCCGGTGGCGATGGCGCCTACCCGCTGCTCGTACTTGCCGGCGGCGATCTCGTCCATGGCGTCGGCCAGCGCCTCAACGGGCCGCGTGATCTGTTTGGATAGGAACAGCGCCAGCCACACGCTTGAGAAAAACACAAAAACCGTGACCAGCAGCAGCAATAGGAAAAACGTAGTGCGGATGCGGTTGCGGAAGTGGAAGAGCTGCCAGTACTCAGCCGCGCCGGCGCGAATTTGCGCCGTGGTCTGGCTCAGTCCTCGCGGCATGGGCAGCGCCGCCACCACGGTTTTGCCCGATGCGGTGACTGCCGTGCCCGGCGCGTAGTCCCGGCCAGACACTTTGACCACTGGATTATCGCTGCGCTGCGCCGTGGAAAGCAGAATTTTCGAGAGCGGGCCGTACTGCGGGGTGCTGTTGCGCTGGTCCTGATCCAGCCAGGAAAAACCGCTGGCCTGGCTAGACTCAGGCGGAGCCTGAAAGCTGGCCAGCACGCGCATATCCTTGCCGTAGACCACCAGAAAGCCGCCCTCGATCGTGATGCGGCGGGAGCTCAATTCCTGATTGAGCTCGGAAAGGCTGCGGTCGGCCGCGCCGCTTTCAGCCACGGTCTCCGCCTCGCCGCGCGCGTTGCCGGCCACATATTGCACCAGCTCCTGCACCACGCGCGTGGAGTCGTCGCGCAGTTGCGAGGTGTTGGGCGAAAACCAGCGGTCGATGGACCGGTTCATGAGCAGAAAACTGAACAGAAACATGCACACCGCGGGGATCAGCGCGATGAGCCCCGCGCCCAGCACCATGCGCGTGCGTAGGCGCGTACCCAGCGCCGTGCTGCTCTGGTCGGCGTAGAGCTTCATGGTATACTTGGCCAGCAGCATCAGCAGCACAAGCAGCAGCAGGAACACGAGCACAGTCAAGCCTGTAAAGGCCAGCGTCTCCCAGAAGGTTTCGGGGGTTAGAAACCTCACGTTCGAGGTGTTGAACGCCTGCAGAGCGACGAGCATGGCGAAGAACAGGAGCGCCAGCCCTGCCAGCAGGAAAATCGATCTCCGCCGTGGATCGCCTAAGAACGGCATGGGGCGATTATAGAGCGACTAAGCGGTGCCGGACATAGATTCGGTTGGCAGACGACCGCGCCCTCGACGCTACGCGACTAAATCTGCGAGCATGCCAGCGGGGTCAAAATCTGGTTGCTGATGTTGGTTACAAGCTCGTCGGACCCATAACGCGGGCTCGTGGATAGCTTCTTCCAATCCGGATCGGTGCGAAAGACGTCCCATTTGGCTTCTAACTCGGCCATGTCGGTGAAGCTCAACATATAGGTCAGGTGCGGCAGGCTGGATCCGATGAGCGCATCGCCAAAAAACACCGGGTGCAAGCCGGCCCTGAGGAAGATATCAAACTCGCCGGCGTGAAACATCTCCACTTTGCGAATGTGGTCGGCGTTGCTCGGGCTTTGATAGGTGCGCAGTTGAAAGATGCGTTTGCCCTTGGTGGCCGCGGCGGCCGGCGGGGTCACTTTGGGCCAACCCTTGAAAGCTGCAAGCAGAGAAATCTCTACGCTCTCGAATGCCGGCGCCGCCGCGGTTGCGTTCCAGAAAGGCGCGGCCGTCTCCATAAACTCAGCGTCCGCCGCCAGACCCAAATCGAGCATCGCGACCGTTTCAAGGGAGAAACCGGGAATCAGCAGATAATACGCGGGCGTGTCCTGCCCGATGTCGAGCTTGAACGCGCCCACCGGGCCAAGTCCCATGCGCGCCGCCGCCGGAATGAGTGCATCGGCGAAGAAATCCTCAGTCAGCTTCAACTGCGGGCCGCTACGCAGGTTGTAGCGGCGCAGTTGGTAGAACTCGGACTTGGGCATAGCGGTAGGTTGCGCTGCGGCGTCCCGCGCCACGGCAAGAGTGGATGCGGCAATCGATGCGGCAAGAAACTGGCGGCGCTCCATGCGGTCCTCCGTGCGAAGGATCATTTTACGAAAGCAGGACAACGGATGGCTTATCCCAGCACGCTCGCCGGCGCGGTCCAGGCTCTTTGCTGGCTCTCAGCCACGCCGCGATGGGTCAGTGTGCCCATCCATGTATTCAATCCTTCGGCCAGACCCGCATCCTGGCGCAGCGCCTCGCGCGCTCCCAGGTTTGACAGGCGCAATAAATAAGGGAAAGTCGAGTTAGTTAGAGCCAGCGTGGAAGTATTTGGCACCGCCCCCGGCATGTTAGTTACGCAGTAATGCACCACGCCGTCAACCGTGTAACTAGGATTGGAGTGCGACGTGGGCCGCGCCGTTTCCACACAGCCGCCCTGGTCGATGGCCACATCCACAATCACCGCGCCCTTTTTCATCTCGGCCACCATGGCGCGGGTCACCAGTTTGGGCGCGGTGGCGCCGGGAATCAGGACGCCGCCAATAACCAGGTCGGCCTCGCGCGTCATTTGCGCCACGTTGTAGCTATTCGAGGCCAGCGTATAGAGCCGCCCGTTGAAGATATCGTCGAGCTCGCGCAGCCGGTTCAGGTTTACGTCGATGAGCGTCGTTCTCGCTCCAAGGCCCAGCGCGATGCGCGCCGCGTTGGTGCCCACAATGCCGCCGCCCAGAATGGCCACGTGCGCCGGCGGCACGCCCGGCACGCCGCCCAGAAGAATCCCGCGCCCGCCGCGTTCCTTCTCAAGATAATTCGCGCCCACCTGTACGCTCATCCGGCCTGCCACTTCGCTCATTGGCGTCAGCAGCGGCAGCGTGCCCAGTTTGTCCCGCACCGTCTCGTACGCGATGCAGATCATCTTCGACTCAAGTAGTTTGTCGGTCAGTATGCGTATCGGCGCCAGGTGCAGATAGGTGAAAAGAATCAGCCCTTCGCGGAAGTACACGTACTCGGGTTCGATGGGCTCCTTTACCTTGACGACCATCGCCGACTTTCCCCAGACATAACCGGCGTCGCCCACAATCTCCGCCCCAGCGTTCTGGTAGGCCTGGTCCGAAAAGCCCGACTCCTCGCCCGCCTTCGTCTCCACCAGCACCGTGTGGCCGGCTTCGGAAAGCGCCTTAGCACCTGCCGGGGTCACGCCTACTCGCGCTTCGTGATCCTTGATTTCTCTGGGAACCCCGACAATCATCGCGCTAACTCCTTGTTGGCTCCTCGCCCGAACTTCCTTCGGGGCCCGTGGACACCGATTGCGCTGCGGACCTCCGTTTGAATCCCCAGCGCTTTTCCTCCTTGCGTCGGCTTCGCGGCCTCAATTTCCTCAACCGCACTCTATCCTACTCGCTTACTCCATGCTCTCGCGCGCCGCCCGCCAGATGTCGATCCCACTTTCCTGCGCGTATTGGTCGATCTCACACAATTCCGCATCGCTCAATTCGAGTTTCTTCAGCGCATCGAGCGAGTTATCTAACTGCTCCACATTGCGCGCGCCAATCAGCGCGGAAGTTACGCGCCGGTCGCGCAGCACCCAGGCAATCGCCATCTGCGCCAGCGATTGTCCGCGGCGAGCGGCAATCTCGTTGAGCGCACGCACGCACTTCAGGTTCTTTTCGCTCAAAAGATCCTTTGAAAACGAACCTCCAGCGTTCGCCCGCGAGTCGCTGGGAATGCCGCGGAGGTACTTATCGGTCAGCATTCCCTGAGCCAGAGGCGAAAACGCGATACAGCCCACGCCTAATTCTTCCAATGCCGCAAGCAATCCACGCTCGATCCATCGGTTTAGCATCGAGTACGACGGCTGATGAATCAGCAGCGGCGCGCCCATGCCCTTGAGAATCTTCGCAGCCTCGCGCGTCCGCTCCGGGCTATAAGACGATATACCGGCATACAAAGCCTTGCCCTGGTGCACCGCGGAGACCAGTGCGCCCATTGTCTCTTCGAGCGGGCAGTTATTCCAGGGGCGGTGCGCATAGAAGATATCGACATAATCGAGGCCCATGCGCTTGAGGCTCTCGTCGAGCGAGGCGAGGAGGTACTTGCGCGAGCCGCCGATGCCGTAGGGGCCTGGCCACATATCCCAGCCGGCCTTGGTGGAAATGAGTAACTCGTTGCGCAGGCCGCGAAAGTCCTTGCGCAGAATCTCGCCAAAGTTCTCCTCGGCGGAGCCGTAAGGAGGGCCGTAGTTATTGGCCAGGTCGAAGTGAGTTACCCCTCGGTCGAAGGCGCGGCGGACCATGGCGCGGCCGGTCTCGAAGACATCCGCGCCGCCGAAGTTCTGCCAGAGGCCGAGGGTGATGGCGGGCAGCACAAGGCCGGATTGGCCGCAGCGGCGGAAGGTGGCTGCATCATAGCGATCCGGATTGGGAATGTAACTGATCATGGCTCTCCTTTTGTTCCCACTCAAAGGTTAAAGCGATTAGCTTGGCTGGCTCACTCCGCATTATCGATCTGCGCGCGCTGTAGTTTGTCGGAATAATCGACATACACTGCCTTCCAAGTGGTGAAAAAGTCAATCGCGCCAAGCCCCTCGCGGTGGCCATTTCCAGTGTGCTTTACTCCTCCAAAGGGTAGATGAACCTCGGCGCCGATGGTTGGGGCGTTGATGTACGTAATACCTGATTCCAGGTCGCGAATGGCTGCAAAGGCTCGGTTCACATCTTTCGTATAGAGCGCTGTCGAAAGGCCATAGTCGATCGAGTTAGCAATTTCGATACCTTCCTCAAAGGTCTCGAACTCAATGAGACTTACCACCGGGCCGAAGACTTCTTCGCGGGCAATGCGCATCGAGGGACTGACGCCACTGAAAACGGTTGGTTCGAAGAAGTTACCGCGGGAGTAACTTCCTTCAGTCAATGCATGACCGCCGGTAAGCAACTCGACGCCTTCGGTCTGAGCTATCTCGACATGCTTAGCGGAAGTTTCAATCTGCGCGGCATTTACCTGCGGACCTACCTCGACCGACTCATCGAGGCCGTCGCCGACCTTTAACTTGCGCGCGCGTTCGACTAACTTCGCAGTAAACTCCGCGGCAATTCCTTTTTGGAGCAGGATGCGGCTGGTTGCCGTGCAACGCTGGCCTGTGGTTCCGAAGGCGCCCCAGAGTGCGCCGTCGAGAGCCAGCTCCAGGTTGGCGTCGTTCATCACGATCTGCGCGTTTTTGCCGCCCATTTCGAGTGAAACGGCCTTGAACGTGGCCGCCGCGCGCTGGCCGACGAGCGAGCCGACGGCGCTCGAGCCGGTAAAGCTGATGGCGCGGACATCGGGGTGCTCGACGAGCGCTGCGCCCACGGCGGAGCCTGTTCCGCAGACAATATTCACTACTCCCGGCGGCAGGCCGGCGTCGATAAGTGTCTCGACTAAGTGATAAGTCGAGAGCGGCGTATCGATGGCTGGTTTTATAACACAGGTATTGCCGGCGACCAATGCGGGGAATAACTTCCAGCTTGGGATCGCCATGGGAAAGTTCCACGGAGTAATCAGGCCGGCTACACCGACGGGCATGCGCACGCTCATCGCGAACTTATCGGGTAACTCGCTGGGGGTGGTAACTCCAAATAGGCGCCGGCCTTCTCCGGCTACATAGAAAGCCTCGTCGATAGCTTCCTGTACGTCGCCGCGCGTCTCAGCCAGGACCTTGCCCATCTCGCGAGTCATGGCGCGCGCGTACTGCTCTTTGCGCTCCTCTAAAAGAAGGCCGGCTCGAAGCAGGATTTCGGCGCGTTTGGGCGCGGGAACCAGCCGCCACGAGCGAAATGCCTTCTTCGCCGCTGCGACAGCGAGTTCCACGTCTTCCGCGTGCGACGAAGGAAACTCCCCCACCACGTCGGCGCGGTTGGCGGGGTTGAGGTTCAGGATCGTCTTGCCGCTCCGCGCCGGGAGCCATTGGCCGCCAATCAGATTGTGATGCGTGGGGTGGGACATGAGGGAGCCTCGAAACAGTGGACAGTGGACAGTGATCAGTGGACAGTAACTTCCGTTCGGGTGACCGTATTGGTTCAGGCAGAGGCCAGGTGGCGATTATGTGTGGCGATTTCGGCGCAGACTGCTTCGGTGACCTCGGCCATTGTGGCCGTGCCGCCCAGATCGCGCGTGTGCAGCGTGGGGTTCGCGGTTACGTGCTCGATGGCGCGCATCGTGCGCCGCGCCGCCTCGGGTTCACCCAGGTGGTCGAGCATCATCGCCACTGTCCAGAAGGTTCCCACCGGGTTGGCGATGCCCTTGCCCATAATGTCGAAGGCCGATCCGTGGATCGGCTCGAACATGGACGGTGTGGTGCGCTCGGGGTTGATATTGCCCGTGGGCCCGATACCCAGGCTGCCGGCGAGCGCCGCGGCCAGGTCGCTCAAAATGTCGGCGTGCAGGTTGGTGGCGACCATGGTGTCGAGCGAGGCCGGGCGGTTGACCATGCGGGCCGTGGCCGCGTCGACCATCTCTTTGTCCCATTTAACGTCGGGAAAGTCCCGCGCCACCTCGCGCGCCACCTCGTCCCACATCACCATGGCATGGCGCTGGGCGTTGCTCTTGGTGACCACGGTGAGCAGTTTGCGCGGGCGCGACTGCGCGAGTTTAAAAGCGAACCGTTGAATGCGCTCGACGCCGGCCCTCGTCATGACGGACAGATCCGTAGCCACTTCGATGGGTAAACCCTGGTGCACGCGGCCGCCGGCTCCGGAATACTCGCCTTCGCTGTTCTCGCGCACGATCACCCAGTCGAGATCCTGCGGGCGGCAACGCTTGAGAGGCGCGTCAATGCCCGGAAGTATGCGCGCGGGGCGTACATTGGCGTACTGGTCGAGGCCCTGGCAGATTTTCAAGCGCAGTCCCCAGAGCGTTATGTGGTCTGGAATGTGCGGGTCGCCGGCGGAGCCGAAGAGAATGGCGTCTTTGCCGCGCACCGCATCCAGACCGTCGGCCGGCATCATCTCGCCGTGAAGCCGGTAATAGTCGCCGCCCCAGCCGAAGGCTTCGAATTCGAATTGGAAGTCGTTTTCCGAGGCGGCGAGGGCTTCGAGCACCTGACGGCCTGCCGGTATGACTTCTTTTCCGATGCCGTCGCCGGGGACCAGAGCGATGCGGTAGGTTTTCATCTCGCGGCTCCTTTACGGGCTGGAGTCGAACAGGGCCATTTTACCCGTTTGAGGGCATTAGAGGTCATCCCCGTCGAACGAGGCGCCGGTTCGCGTCCGGCGATGCGGGGGCGCGATGCTTGTCTTACAGCCGTGAGATTCCGTAAGACGGGGCGGGATTCGCGTCCGCGCGTGTCTTACACGGTGTCTTACACGGTGTAAGACGGTCTTACAGGGGCTGCCACAGCTCGACCCGGTTGTCTTCCGGATCCCAGATCCACGCAAAGCGGCCATAGGGGTGGTCTTCGCGCCGGGGATCGATGCGCACGCCGGCGGCGGCCAGGTTCGCCAGCAATTGGTCCAGGTCGTCGACGCGGAAGTTGACCATCGCCTGCTGCGAGCCGTCGCCGAAATAGTTCGAATCGAGCGGAAAGTGGGCAAGGACGGTCATTCCGGCCGACTCCGGCCCATCGAAGGCCAGCGAGCCGCCGTCCTGAGCGGGAATGCCGAGGTGCGCCGCGTACCAAGCGCCGAGCGCCTGAGGATCGCGTGCCTTCAAAAACACGCCGCCTACGCCTACTGCTTTGGCCATTGCTATTCCTCCTTGCGGATGATCTCTTCGAGTTTGGGTTTGTGCTTGGCGCGGCGGCCGGTGCGCGGTTCGCTATCGACTACGCGCGCGGGCGGCGGCTGGCCCACGCGCTCGCGGGCGTTGGCTTTGACGGCTTTGGACGCCGAGAATCGGGCTGGCTTGCGTTTCGCCATGGCAAGGATGAGTATGGAATAGATTGGCCCGGAGCGGAAGAGGGCGATGGGCTGCAAGTGGATTTTTCCGCGGGGCGGATACCCGGAGGGCCGGGATAAAGTGGATAGAGTATGGAAGAACGCGATTTCTTTAGCGAGACAACCGAACAGCGCACCCACCGGCTCACCTGCCCCAAGTGCGGCCAGGAGGCCGAATACAAGGTTACGTGGGTGGTGCGGCGCAAGCGGGCGCAGTTGCCGCGGGGCGCCGACGAGCGGGACCGGGCGCGGTTCGCGAAGGCCCAGTCTTACATGGTAAGACGGGACGACAAACTGTCCTGCGCCAACATCCGCTGCCGTAAGCCGTTCGAGATTACGGCGCTACAGTCGCTGGCGTTCCTGACAGACTGAGCGCGAGCCGCTCCCGAATTTCTCTCTGGCGCAGCGGAGCCGGATTGTGTTTGAATCGAAGATGCACAACGCTGCCTGCTGTGCAGGCAGCGCAGCAGGCCCGTGAGGAGAATCCTATGGCGAATTACCTGCTTTCCCCCGAAGAGCGCAATTTGACACCCGACCAGGTGGAGGCGCTGGATAAGCGCCGGCACCTGGGGCAAACGTTTCTGGTGATTGCCGGCCAGTTCAGCGTAATCGCCACGGTGCTGTTGCTGTGGGTTGGCCAGGATCTGACCTACTCTCCGGGCTGGGACCACCCCATGGCTTACTACTTCTTTTTCACCTTGATCATGATCGCAATCTTCGGCCTCGCCGGGATCACACTGCGCAAGGGTACGCCGCGGATCGACTGACTTACGGTCTGCGCGTGACTCGCCGGTTTGCGCGACGGCTGGTGCTGTGTCAGTTTGAGAACAGCCGTCCCTCAAGGGGCTGAAGCCCAGCGGATTTTTCAGTAGTTTATGTACGGGCTAAAGCCCGTACCCTTCAAACCTCAGTCGAACTGACCCACTACGGACGGCTGCGTATCTTCCCGAAACGGTATAGCATCGTATAGATGCCGATGGCTGCCGCTTCCCCTGCCGCTTCCCCTGACGCCGCTCCGCACGGGAGCCTGAGCGACAGCTACGGGCGGGCGATCCACGACCTGCGCGTCTCCATCACCGACCGCTGCAACTATAAGTGCGTCTACTGCCGCACAGGGGAGTTGGGAGCTCAGTATCCCGAGCTCGGCATCGAGGAGTACCTGCGGCTGATCAAGCTCTTTGTGGAGCTGGGAATCACCAAGGTGCGGCTGACGGGCGGAGAGCCGCTGCTGCGGCGGGGGCTGATCGGCCTGCTAAGGGAACTGGCCCGGATGCGCACCCTCGGGGGCGAACCGCTGGACCTGGCGCTGACCACAAACGGCCACCTGCTGGACACGCTGGCCGCGCCGCTCAAAGCCGCGGGGCTGAACCGCGTAACGGTGAGTATGGACGCGGTGGACGCAGCCACCTTCGAGCGCATTACGCGCGTGGAGGGCAGCTTTAAGGCGGTGCTGGGGGGAATTCGCGCGGCGCGCGCGGCAGGCTTGACGCCGCTTAAGATCAACTGCGTGCTGCTGCGCGGCTTCAACGACGACCAGGTGGAAGGTTTTGCGCGGTTCGCACGGGAAGAAGACGTCGTGGTCCGGTTCATCGAGTTCATGCCGCTCGAGGAGGGGCGGCTGTGGTCGCCGGAGATTGTGGTGCCGCTGCGGGAGATCGTGGAGCGCATCGGCCGCGTGCTGCCGCTGGTGAAGCTGGAACCACGGGAGCCGAGCGAGACGGCGCGGCGCTACGGATTCGCGGACGGGCGGGGGGAGATCGGGATCATCGCGCCGGTGACCGAGGCGTTCTGCGGGGCATGCAGCCGGGTGCGGCTCACCTCCGACGGCAAGATCCGGACCTGCCTGTTCTCGCAGGCGGAGCACGATTTGTATGGGCGCATGAGAGCGGGCGCGAACGACGAGGAACTGCGCGCTTACATCGTTCGTACAATCGAAGGCAAAGAGGCGCGGCACCACATCGGAGAGCCCGGCTTCCTGAAGCCCTCACGATCGATGGTGCATATCGGCGGCTGACTGCCGTCTATCGGAGGACTCGCCACAGAGCGGGCCGGCCTTTTCCTGGTTCTTTAAATCGCAGCGTGTTTATAGCTGCCGTGCGCGGTGTGACAGAAAATTCGAGAGATTCCCCCTATGGTCTGCTTATGACGTCCGAGACGGAAAGCCGTATCCCGCTCGACGATCTGCTCGTGTTTCACCAACTGGCGCGCTCGCTGACTTCGAGCTTCGACCTGGACACGATCCTGCACACAATCCTGGAGCAAATGGAGCGATTCGTTCAGGCGGAGCTGTGGACGCTGCTCATGCTCGACGAGGCGAGCAACGATCTTTACTACGCGATTGCGGCCGGGGGTGGGCAGGAGGCGCTGAGGGATCTGCGGGTGAAGGTGGGCGAGGGCGTAGCGGGCTGGGTGGTGGAGCACGGAGAGACGCTGATCGTGCCGGAGGCGGAGGACGATCCGAGGCTGAAGAGCACGGGGCCGCGGAAGGTGCGGTCGGTGATTGCGCTGCCGCTGCGCGGGCGCAAGGGGACGCAGGGAGCGATCGAAATCTTCAACCCGCGGGCCGACCAGATGAACGACTACACGGTGGCGTTCCTGCACATTCTGGCCGATCATGCGGCCATCGCCATCGAGAACGCGCGGGACGTCTCGCGCATCCAGCAGTTGACGATCACCGACGACGCGACGGGGCTCTACAACGTGCGCCATCTCTACGATGTGCTGGGGCGCGAGCTGGAGCGATCGAGGCGGCAGAGGCTGCCGGTAAGCCTGGCGTTTCTCGATCTGGACCGCTTCAAGCTGGTAAACGATGCGCACGGTCATCTGGTCGGCAGCGAGCTGCTGGCGCGCACCGGGCAGCGGTTGCAGGAGCTGAGCCGGCGGCGGGACCAGTGCTTCCGGTATGGAGGAGACGAGTTCGTGATCCTGATGCCGGAGACAGGCGCGGAGACAGCGATGGCGCAGGCGACGGCGCTGCACCGCGGGCTGATGGAGAGCGAATTCCGGATGAAGAACGGGCTGAGGCTGACGGTGAGCGCGAGCGTGGGGCTGGCTTCGGCGCCGGGCGACGGGACGGCGCTGCACACGATCATCGGCACGGCGGACGCGCGGATGTACGCGGTGAAGAGCAACGGGCGGGGACAGGTTCGGGGCGCGTAGCTTAACTGGCTTATTTTGATCTAAAGATGGCTTTGGGGCCAAATCATAAGTTGGTCTGAATTCGCGGGTTTCAGTGGATTCAGATTGCTAAAGTTTTCGGCATTCCAAAGATAAGTCGGCCGCGAGTTCTGTTTTCCAAGCAAAACCTGGCCGTGAGTGGCCGGTTACTCGAGAGCGAGGGTCGAACGTCACCGTCAGTTGTCATGTTTAGCACTACCAGCCTCTCCGCCCCTCCTTGAAGTCATTTCCACTGGTTTGAAGGCCCATCCAAAAAGGCCTTGACATGCGCACCGTACTGCTGTATTAGTACAGTATGCTCGCGCATGTAAATGCGGCCCTCGGCCTTCCCATCTACCTGCAAATTGAATCGCAGGTGAAGCACGCGGTGGCAGCCGGAGCGCTGAAACAGGGCAGCGCGTTGCCTTCAGTACGAAAGCTGGCGGCGGAACTACGCATCAATCCGAACACCGTGGCGCGCGCCTATCAGAACCTGGAGCGCGACGGAGTGATTCGCACAGTTCCGGGCGGGGGCACGTACGTGGCGGACAACGTTCCCGGCCTGCTGAAAGCGGAGAAAGTGAAAAGGCTGAGGCCGCTGGCGATGCAAGTGGCCGTGGAGGGAACTCATCTCCGGCTTTCGCGCCAAGAGATCGTGGGCTTAGTACAGGAGGCGCTTGACGGATTGGGAGAAGGAAAATGAGTGAGTACGCGATTACCACCAACGGGTTGACCAAGATTTACGGGGAAACACGCGCCGTCGACGGGCTGGACCTGCACGTACCGCGCGGGTCGATTTACGGCTTTCTGGGCCGCAATGGCGCGGGAAAGACAACGACGATTCGCATGCTGATGGGGCTGACGCGGCCGGCCAGCGGAGCGGCGTCAATCCTGGGGCTGAACTGGCCGCAGGACGGATTGGCCATTTTGAGCCGAACGGGGTACGTCGCGGAGAAGAAGCTCCTATTCGAGTCGATGACGGGCCACGAACTCGCGCGCTTCAACCGGCCGTATTTTCCGCGCTGGTCGAACGATCTGGCGGCAAAATACGCGCGACGGCTTGAGATCCCGATGGACCGCGCGTTCAAGACGCTGTCGCTCGGCAACCGAACGAAATTGTGCCTGCTTCTGGCTCTGGCGCAAGGCGCGGAGCTTTTGATTTTGGACGAGCCCACGGCGGGTCTCGATCCTGTGGCGATGGACGAGCTGCTACGTGTTCTGGTGGAGGACTATGCGAGCGAGGGAAAAACAATTTTCGTTTCGTCGCACATCCTCGCGGAAGTAGAAAAGGTGGCGGATTGGATTGGCATTATCCATGAAGGGAAGCTGCTGCTGGAAGCGGGCCTTGAAGATATTCGCGCGGAATACCGGCGCGTCTCGGCGTCGGGGAACAATCTGCCAGCGGGGCGAAGCCCCCAGGTGGTCTCCGCGCGGGCGTCCGATTCGATCACGGAATACTACGTGCGGAGGGATGCGGAACAATTTGCCGCGGAGCTAAGGCGGCAAGGTGCGACGATCCTCGATGTCGCACCGCTGAATCTCGAACAGGTTTTCCTGCAATTGGTGCGAAAGGAGACGCTATGTACCTCTGGCAATACTGGAGAGACACCCGCCGCCCTATCTACATCTATCTAGGTTCGTTGTTCTTGTTCGTGCTGATCTGGGCGATTGGCATGACGTCCATGCCAACCGCATACACCGTTAACGGGAGCGCGGAGAACCTGTGGGAAATAGCCGTCGTTATGACATTTACTGTGACGTTGCTGTGCGCGCTGATCATGACCTTCGTGCTGGGCAACAACAACGTAGGCAGTGAGATCCAGAAAGGGACGGGAGATTTTCTGCTGACGCGGCCGCAGCCGCGACATTATTTCGTTTGGGCCGGCTGGGCCGCCGGAATGGTCGAGATCGTCGCGCTAATGGCGATTTCGGCGGCGGTTGCGCTGGGTTGCATGACGATTGCGGCCGGCCCTGCTCTCTGGCGCCAAGCCCGATGGACTGCTCGACTCAACACGCAAGGCCCCATCACGAGCGTGACGCTCATCGCGATGAACTTAGTTCTGTTGGCAGCGGTAATCTTTGGGCTCACCTATTTTCTGACCGTTCTTTTCAAGAACGCAGCACGCGGAGTGGTGACGAGCATGGCCATCGTGTTCGGCTATTACGCCATGAGCGAAGTGCTGAGGCTGTGGGCGGGCATCTCGCTGCCGGCTTTCAATTTCGCTCAGCACGCGGTCACCGTGGTTCCGTGGTATCTGGCGCCGCGCGTGGAAATCCCTTTCTGGACAATTCTGGCGATCGCTTTTCCGTTTGGTGCGCAGGTTGCGCTGAACCGTTCGGATATTTGAAGTCTGCTGAGCCGAGGGATCAGACGTGGAATGCACGCCATGGCGCACAGACTATTTTCTTTTGCTGGGAGGACAATTGTGAATGACGCAACGTCTCGCATGAGCAGGCGGCAATTCTTTGGGACCGCAGCAGTGGCTGCTACAGGCGCTGCAGCAGGCGGTGCCGCTGTGCCCGGATTCTGTCAACACACAGCCCCACAAAAGCCGGGGGAATTTCTGAGTGGGCAGATGTTTGCGAATCCCACGTTCGACTTTACGACGAGGATTGTGCTCGGCACTGCGTATTATGGCTGCGCGAATCCGGGGAAGGTCTTTGCTATTGCTTCAAAGATCAAAGATGGAGACTATGAGTCGGCCTACAGGGCCTTTGTCGATGCTGGAAATGAGGCCCAGCGATGGGCAGACGAGGCGGCGGGCAAGAAGCAGCGGGTGAGCGCACGCGAGGCGTATCTATGGGCGGCAAACTATCTTTATGCCTCGCTTTACTTTCTCGATGGAACGGCAGACCCGAGCCGAATGCTGCCCACGTGGAAACAGTACGAGAGCTGCTGGGCCGCGGCGGCGGCGCTGACCAGTCCAGCGATCGAGCGCGTTGAGATTCCATATGAAAACAGTACGCTGACAGGATGGTTCTTCCGCGCATCGGGCAGGAAGGAACGGCGACCACTCGTGATTCTGAACAACGGCTCGGATGCATCGGAACTCGGCATGCTGGTGTTGGGCGGTATTGCAGGAGTGTCGCGAGGTTACAACTGCCTGATCTTCAATGGGCCAGGGCAGGGCGATTCGCTGTGGCTGAAGAAAATGTACTTTCGCCCCGACTGGGAGAAAGTGATCACTCCGGTTGTGGATTTTGCCGTTGCTCACCCCGAGGTGCAAGCGAAGCGGATTGCGCTTGTGGGCATCAGCCAGGGCGGGTACTGGGTTCCGAGAGCCTTGGCGTTTGAGCATCGGATTGCAGCGGGCGTGGCTGACCCCGGCGTGTGCGACGTAAGCCGCGCATGGACAGAGCGCCTGCCGGAGTCGATGGTGCAACTGCTGGACGGTGGAAACAAAGAGGAGTTCGATATGAACATGACGATGGCGCTTCGGTTTTCGCCGGCGGCGCGAGCCATATTGGCGTTTCGCATGCGGCCGTACGGGACGAACTCTTACTACGAGGCGTATCGAAGTGTACGAGAGTACAACCTGAAGGATGTGGCGAGGCTGATCCAGTGCCCGATGCTGATTACGAATCCCGAGGCAGAGCAGTTCTTTCCGGGGCAGCCGAAGGAGCTTTACGACATGTTGCGATGCCCGAAGACGTTGATCGACTTTACGGTCGAGCAGGGGGCCGGACTGCACTGCGAGGCAAATGCGCCTGGGTACAGGGACTTTCGGATCTATAACTGGCTGGATCAGACGCTGGAGGGCCGTTGAGTATCCCATAGCTCGTAACCATTGGACACTCACATTCGCAATTGGCCGTGAGCCTGGCTGGTGCGCATGAGTTACAACCATTTTTTAATTTCCCAGACGAAGATAGGACTGGGTCTCTGACAGGATGGTTTTGAACCTTTCGATTGCCAATCCCAGGTCCCAAAATCGGGGACCTGGGGCACCCTCGGTGGTACAAGTTCAAATGGTCAGAGACCCAGGCGCCCGCGTCCGAATTTGAGATATAGGATTGGCAGAACACACTTACATAAAATCCGCAAACACAAACCCATCCCGCGTAACCACCTCGCCGGCTTTGAGTTCGAGCGACCGCGCGAACATCGGCCCCGCGTAAGCGCAGGTATGAAACTCGCCGCGCTCGGCGCAAGGGTCCGTTCCCGCCGGCAACTCACGCAGGAAGCTCTCGTCGAACTCGCGGCCCGCAAACTCCGCCGGCAACTTCCGCGGGTCCACACAGGTCAGCCGCGCCCGCAACCCGCCGGCAATCATGGTCCGCGCCAGCTCATCGGTCGGAATCCCCCACAGCGGAAACAGCGGCTCGAGTCCCGTCGGCTTTAGTTGCCGTTCACGGTAGGTCCGCACGTCTTCGAGGTAGAGGTCGCCGAACGCGACCGCGTCGATCCGCTCGGCCACGGCCCTGGCGCAGACCTCGGCCATCAGCCGCTCATACACCTGGTTCGAGCACGGCCAGGGCAGCGGCACAACCCACAGCGGCAATCCCGCCGCCTCGGCCTGCGCCTCCAGCACCGACCGCCGCGTCCCGTGCATGGCCACGCGGTCGAACTCGGAGTTGACCGTAGTCAGCAGCCCGCAGACCTCCACGCCCCCATCCTGCCGCAGCACATGCAGCGTCCAGGCGCTATCCTTCCCGCTGCTCCACGACAATAGCACTCGCTTCATAACTGGATCATAGCGGTAGGCCGCAGAGTTCTCGACGCCGCCAGGAAATCTTTACAATACCTATTGTAAAAATAGGTATTCTGCGTAATAATGCCTTCATGGCGAAGAATCCCCAGCACCGCGACCTCTTCCCCGGCGCCCTGGAAATCATGATCCTGCAATCCCTGCGGCTCAAACCGATGCACGGGTATGCCCTGGTGAAGCACATCCGCCAGGTCTCCGGCGACCTGCTGCAGGTGGAGGAAGGCTCGCTATACCCCGCTCTGCAGCGCATGTTGCGCGAGGGCTGGCTGGAATCCGAAGCCGGAACCTCGGCCAAGGGCCGGCCCACTCGAATCTACCGGCTCACGGACGCCGGCATTCGCCATCTGGAAAAGGAAGTCGTCAGCTTCGAGCGGATGTTCGCGGGAATCGCGCGCGTTATGGCTACAGCTAGAGCTTAGGGCCACTGCCAGCGTTCAGGAGGTCATCCATGCCGCTACTCAGCCGTCTCTTCCGCCGCCGCCGCTACGACGATCTCTCCGTCTCCATCCAGGAGCACATCGGCGAGCGAACCGAAGAGCTGATGGAGGAGGGGATGGCTCGCAAAGAGGCCGAGCAGGCCGCGCGGCGCGAGTTCGGCAACCTGGCCCTTATCGAGCAGCGCAGCCGCGAAGTCTGGCAGTGGCCGCTGGTCGAATCCCTGTTCGCCGATCTCAAGCTCACCCTGCGCCGCCTGCGCAAGTCTCCGGGCTTCGCCGCCACGGTGCTGCTGACGCTGGCCATCGGCATCGGCGCCAACACCGCGGTCTTCACCGTCGTCGACAGCGTCCTCATCAAGCCGCTGCCCTATCCGAACTCGAACCGCCTGGCGGCCCTGTGGCTCAACGCGCCCGGCGCCGACGGCCTGGCCAATTTTTCCGCGGCGAGGCCCTCGGTTCCAGGCTCTTGTCCCTGGCGCCTGTTTTTACCGGCTGCCGTCCAAACCGCATCCAACCATATGTATCATGGGGTTGAGCTTACATCTTTTCGCGCCGGACAGGCGCCCACGCCGGAGGGGGATAATGATCGGATTGCGGCCGTGCATCGTTTGTGCCGCCATAATGGGAGTGTGCGCAGCCGCGCACGCCCAGAACGCAGATCAGATCGTCAGGGAAGCAGTCCGCACCGAGCTAAACGCCGCCGCCCACGATCATTCTCGCTGGATGTTTTACGAAACCGATAACAAGCCCGGATTGGACGTTAAACAGTGGGTTGCCGAGACCTCGAACGGCAGCCTCACGCGCGTGCTCGAAAAAAACGGCGTGCAGTTCTCAAAACAGCAGCAGCGCGATTCGATGGATGCCTTCATCGACAATCCGTCGGGCCAGGCCAAGCAGCGCCGGAGCGGACAACACGACGACCAGCAGGCGGCTCAACTGCTCAACATGCTGCCGCAGGGTTTTGTCTGGAGCATTGCTTCCCGGCGGGACGGCAACACCGTCCTGCGCTTCCGGCCCAATTCGAATTTCAACCCGCCAAGCTGGCAGGCGCGCGTCTTCGCCGCCATGGCCGGCGAAATAACCGTCAACGACGCCGACCATCGCATCGTGAGCCTCAGGGGCCGTCTCATCCACGATGTCAGGTTCTGGGGCGGTCTGCTGGGCGACCTGAAGGCGGGTGGGAATTTTGACGTGGAGCGGCGCCAGACCGGCAACGGCGAATGGCAGATCGTCGCCACGCACGTCCACATTGAGGGACACGCCCTCATCTTCAAAACCATCTCGGAAGAGGAAGACGACGTGAAGTCGAGATTCTCGGAGCTGCCTGCGAATATTAACTGGCAGGAGGCCGAGAATGACCTGCTGAAGCAGAACGGGTAACACGAGCAGGCCGATTTCCGAGTAACTCGATCTCAGCCAGGAAAGTAACTTGAAACCAAAGCGCATCCTGCTTCGTCTCATTGAGCAGTTAGCCTGGTAAGTGGAGGCGCCATCATGAAAATGCTGGCAGCGACTCTGGTTTCAGCGTCGCTATTCTGTGCTTCGGGTCAAGGTCAGATGGCGCCTGCGGGGGCCGTCCCACCGCAAACTTCACCCGCATCCATTACGCTTCCCGCAGGCGCAAAGATCGAATTGGCGCTTATCCGGCCTATACGGGCGCAGGGGGCTGCTCCTGGGAGCATCGTCTACGGCCAGACAACCTTCCCTGTAATCTCCGGCGGCCGCATGGCCATTCCGCCGGGCACTTATGTGCAGGGAATACTCGATAAACTAACTCGGCCCACGCGCAAGACCAAGCGCGCCGAGTTAGACATGCTTTTTACAAAAATCGTTTATGCCAATGGCTACATAGTCGAATTACCTGGCTCCCAGCCCGCGCAAACCAAGCCATCTGAGACGCTCATAGCAGTCACGGTGCAAGTTATCCCGGCGAATGACATCCTGTTAGACAATGGCGCGCCCATCGAAGTAACTCTGGCCGCGCCGCTGGCGCTCGATGCAGCAGAGGTAGCGCAGGCCATCCCCGTCTCGCGGGCGCCCAACCCCGCTCAATTCAAGTCCGCCAGTCTTTGCCGCGCAACGCCCGGCTCTCCGGGTACGCCGGGAACGCCCGACACCGTTATCCCCGGCTCTCCGGGCACGCCGGATACGGTAATTCCCGGCGCCCCTGGCATGCCGGACACCGTCATCCCCGGAACGCCCGCCACTCCCGACACCGTGATCCCCGGCATTCCGGACTCGCCGGGATCGCCCGGAACATCATGTCCTATGAGTCCAATCGTGATTTCGTGTGCGCTGGTTGCGCCTGCGAATGGGCAAGCCCAAAGTCCGCCTCCGTCACCGTCATCGTCTCGTTAACCTCGCAGCCAATGCTGGTAATGCGCAATGAAAGGACTGGGAACCCATGCGCGATCGTTTGCTTGTTGTGCTATTGATTGTTGCCCTTTTGACCGCTGAAACCCCAATCGCCGCCGCGCAAACGGCAGCCGATGCTGCGGCCGCGCCCGCCGCGGCTGCACAACTCATCGTTCTGCCCGCCGGAACCGCCATCCCTCTGACCCTTGTCACTCCGATCAAGAGCAAGTCGACCAAACCGGGCGACGCGGTCCGCGCGGAGGTTGCTTTTCCCGTAACTTCCGGCACCCAGTTAGCCATCCCCGCCGGCGCTTACGTCGAGGGCACGATCATTCAGGTAACCGCGCGCCCGTCTCGAAACGGGCAGCCGGAGGTGCGGATTCACTTCACGCTGCTTCTCTTTCCCAACGGCTACTCGGCGCCCCTCGACGCCGCAAACACCCAGGCCGAGGTCATCGCTCCGTTGACAAGCGCGCCGCCGACCGAACGCGCCGACGGCAGCAGCACACCGGCCGCCGATCGAGGCCTATCGAGCTTCGCGTTCTCCGGGCAGCAGCCACAGCCGCCGTCGCTGCCGCGGGAAGGCCCTTCGCCGGCGGTGATCGGGGGCGCGGTCGCGGGAGGATTCGTCGCCTTCATTGCCGCCGCCCTGTTGTGGGCTCACCATCGCCGCAACAACCTCGACTATGTTCTGTTCGACGCTGGCTGGCAATTCCAGATGGTGCTCGCAAGTCCGCTCACGCTCGACTCAGCAAAAATGGCCGCGGCAGCCGGGCCAGGTGTGCAGTGAAGCTCAGGGGACGGCCGGATTTGGACCTTATTCGAGCGTTAAATTTGCGTCCAGCGGCGTATTCTCACTCGAATCGCCGACGCGGATGACAAACTTGCCGGGATCGATGGTCCATTTCTGCGCGGTCTCGTCCCAGTAGCTGAAGGAGCGCGCGTCGAGGTCGAACGTGACCCGCTTGGTTTCTCCCGGAGCAAGCCGCACTTTTTCGAAGCCCTTCAACGCGCGCTCCGGGCGATCGACTTTGGCGGATGGATCGGAGACGTAAAGCTGCGCGACCTCGGCACCAGCCACTTTGCCCGTGTTGGTGACGTCGAAGCTGACCGGAACCGTTGCGCCCGTCGTTGCCGTGGCGGGCGCGTGCAGGTCAGAGAACCGGAACGTCGTATAGCTCAGCCCGAATCCGAACGGAAACAGCGGATGCTTGCCGGCTGTCGTCCAATAGCGGTAGCCGACCATCAACTTGTCGCCGTAGACGATGTGGGCAATGGAGTACTCGACCGGCTTGCCGTCCGCGCCGGTTTCGCGCAGCGTAGTGTCCGGGCCTTTTGGGTAATACCAGGCGTACGAGGCGCTGTCGGGCCAGGTGCGGTCGAAGGTCACCGGCAGCCTGCCCTCCGGGTCGTGCTTTCCAAACAGGACCTCGGCGAGCGCCGTGCCGCCCTCCTGCCCTGGGTACCATAAGTGCAGCAGCGCAGGAACCTTATCGAGCCAGCTTTGTGTCTCCATGCCGCCGCCACCCGTGAGCGCGACAACGGTGTGCGGATTGGCGGCGGCCATGGCCTGGATCAACGCGTCCTGTCCCCACGGCAGCGCGAACGTGCGGTCGTGGCCCTCGCCCTCGGTCTCCGCATCGAAGCCCGCGGCCACCACCACCACGTCCGCCAGCGAAGCGAACCTCTTGGCGTCAGCCGAAACCAGGTCCGGCTCGTACGCAATCCCCAGCCCAAACCGCGTGCCCGCGGCGTAAGGCAGATAATCGGCAACGATGTGCGCGGTCTGTCCCGCGCTTAGCTCGATCGCCTTGGAATGCGGAACCTGGCCCTCCTCGTCGCCCTGCTCCAGGGCCTGGCTGCCATCGACCGACACTTTGTAGGCGTCGTGGCCGGCCGCGGCCGCAATCAGCAGATACCTTCCCGCATTGCCGGCCTTGAACGCGGCTGTGTAACGGATGCTGCGCGGGGCCTGTCCTTGAGGCTGGAACTGAATCTGACGCCAGTCGGCCACGCTGTTGTGGACGCCGGTGAGAGGCGTGCCGGTAAAGTCGCGGCTGGGAAAGGTCTCCACGTGAACGCCGCCGTCCCACTGCGTATTTCTGAATACGTCGGCCAGGTCGGGCAATCCCCGGCTGTAGAGCACGTGCACGTTGGGCCCGAGGAAGTTGGCGATGCCGGTCAGGATGCTCACCGGGTCAAAGGCCGTCGCGTGCGACGATCCCCCGCCGCCGGGCACCGCCGGCCAGGCGTCGGGGCCGACAATCGCAATGGTTTTGATCTTCGCCGCGTCCAGCGGCAGCAGATGGCCCTCATTCTTGAGCAGCGTGATGCTCTCGAGCGCGCCCTCGAGAGCGACCGCGCGGTCGGCCACCGAGTAAGTCGAAACAGCGGGGTCAAACTGCGGGCGTTGGGTAAATCCGTAGCGCAGTTCGACGCGCAGCAGGCGCAGCACCTTGTCGTCGATGGTCGACTCCTTCACGGTTCCGTCCTTGACGGCCGGCAGCAGCGTTTTGGCGTTCATAAAGAGCGCGCTGGGCATTTCGAGATCGAGGCCGTTGTTGGCCGCAGCCACGCCGTTGTAGGTTGCATCCCAGTCCGACATGAGAATGCCCTTGAATCCCCAATCGCCTTTGAGCACTTTGAGGTTCAGGAACGGGTTCTGCGTGGAGTGTACGCCGTTCACCTCGTTGTAGGAGTCCATCACCGCGTCCACGTGCGCTTTGGTTACGGCAGCTTCGTACGCGGGCAGATAAATTTCGCGCATCGTCCGCTCGTCCACATCGGAGCTCGAGTTGTGCCGGTTGTACTCCTCGTTGTTGAGGGCGTAGTGCTTCACGGTGGCTACTACGCCTTCCGACTGCACGCCCTCGATATACGGAACGTCGAGCGCGGAGTTGAGATAAGGGTCCTCGGACAAGTACTCGAAGTTGCGCCCGCCGACGGGCGCGCGTGCAATGTCCACGCCCGGCCCGAGCAGAAAGTTCACGCTGCGGGCGCGTGCGTCGCCTCCCAGGCTCTCGCCCAGCTTGCGCGCGAACGCCGGGTCCCAGGTTGCGGCCAGCGCTACGCCGCCGGCGTAGGCTGTCGTGGGTCCCCAGGTGCGCACGCCCACCGAGGCGTCCGACATTTTGAAGCGCGGCAGCCCGATCGACGGCATGGCGCGTGTAAACATACCATCCTCGCCGCCCAGCAGCACGATCTTCTGCTCCAGCGTAAGCTTGTTGAGCATGGCGTGGGCCTGGGCCTCGATGGCGGGCGAATCCGGCACTGGCGCCTGCGCCGCGGCCTGCACAGCCGCCGCCAGGCCGAATGCCGCAAGAACGACGGCGGCTCTTGTGAGACTCCGGGCCCAAAAGAGTGAAATAAAACGTTTGTGTGCGCTTTTCATATCGCGCCAAGGTTAACGCATGGGACGTGCATATGTATAGTTGCCCCAAGGCGGGCGATTTCCTTCTACAATAGGAGAAGCGGCTCAAATCTTGCGCCCGCATAGCGGGTGTTCCCAACTTTGATTGGCATTACGGAGAAGTTTCCATGGCATTGATGAAGACATCGAATCCGGCGCTCGGCAGCGACACCTTCCGCGACGCCGCGGGCAGCCGCTTTGGCGGCGCCATCGACGTAACCACGCGCATGACCATGAGCGGCACGGTCAACAAGACGGCGATTCTGCTGCTCTGCGCGGTGGCTACGGCCGCGTGGACCTGGCATCTCTTTCTGACATCGGGCATGGCCGAAGTGGCGCCGCTGATGACCCTGGGCTTTATCGGCGGCTTCATTCTCGCCATGGTCACGGTCTTCAAGAAGGAGTGGTCGCCGGTCTGCGCACCCCTTTATGCGCTGCTCGAAGGCCTGGCACTCGGCGGCATCTCGGCAATGGTCGACCAGCGCTATCACGGCATCGCCATGGAAGCCGTCGGCCTGACCTTCGCCACGCTGTTCGTGATGCTCTTTCTTTATAAAGCCCGCATCATCAAGGTGACGCGGAAGTTCATGTTCGGCGTGGTGGCGGCCACCGGCGGCATCATGGTCTTCTACCTCGTCGAGTGGGTGCTCAGCATCTTTCACTTCAACCCCTTTGGCGTCCTCAACGGCAACGGGGCAATAGGCATCGGCTTCAGCCTGCTGGTAGTCGGCATCGCCGCTCTGAATCTGGTGCTCGACTTTGCCTTCATCGAGCAGGGCGTGAACTACGGCGTGCCCAAGTACATGGAGTGGTACGGCGCGTTCGGGATCATGGTTACGCTGGTGTGGCTGTACCTGGAGATGCTGCGCCTCTTGACGAAGGTCAACAGCAGGGGCTGACGCGGCTTCAGATCGGTTCCACTGGATCGGTTCTCCTAAATCAGTTCCAGGCCCCACAGATCGTGCAGGTGTACCACTCCCTCCACGCGCTGCTCTCTGTCCACGACGATCAGGGACGTGATTTTCCGCTCTTCGAGGACGGCGAGAGCGCGCGCGGCAAGCTCTTCGCCGGCTATGGTTCGCGGATGCGCGTTCATGGCTTCGCCGGCGGTCTTCGAGAGCGCGGCGCCGCCTTCGCGCTCAAGCAGGCGGCGCAGGTCGCCGTCGCTGATTACGCCTTTGAGACGGCCGTGTTCCTGCACTGTGGTCATGCCCAGCTTCTTCGAGGACATCTCGTAGATCACGTCGGTCATCGGCGTTGCGGGCGCGACCGTGGGCACGTCTTGGCCCGAGTGCATGAGGTCGCGTACTTTGGCGAGTTGCTTGCCCAGTTTGCCGCCGGGATGCAGCTCGGCGAAGTCCTCGACGCGGAAGCCTTTGCGCAGACTGACGGCGATGGCCAGCGCGTCGCCGAGGGCCAGCATCGCTGTTGTGGAAGCCGTAGGCGCGAGGTTGAGGCCGCAGGCTTCGCGCTCCACGCCGCAGTCGAGGGCCACGTCGCTGGCTTCGGCGAGGGTTGAGCGCAGGTTGCAGCAGAAGGCGATGAGCGCGTCGCCTTTGCGCTTGAGCGTAGCCAGCAGGCGCAGAATCTCTTCGGTTTCGCCGCTGGCCGAGAGGGCGATGACCACGTCGCCGGGCATGAGCACGCCGAGGTCGCCGTGGACGGCTTCGGCCGGATGCAGGAAGAGCGCGGGCGAGCCGGTGGAGCTGAGCGTGGCGGCGATTTTCTGGGCGATGATGCCGCTTTTTCCCATTCCCGTGACGACGACGCGGCCGTTCGACTGGCCGCAGCGGGCGACGAGATCGACGGCGCGGGCGAAGGCGGCGGCCATCGGGCCTTCAAGGCGCGCGGCGAGCGCGAGCAGCGCGGCGGCTTCGGTGCGGACCAGTTCGGCGGGCTCGAAGGAGCCCGATTCGCCTTCGTTCGGTTCCGGGCGGTTCATCGGTTTTCGATGGTAACAGCTTTCGGCAGTGGTCAGTGGTCAGTGGTCAGTGTTCAGTGGACAGCGATCAGTGGACAGTGTTTGGCGGAAGCTTTTGCTGCTGGGCTCCGGCAATGTTAGGCCCCGGCTAGATCAAAACCTGACCGCGGGGCGCTGACCACTGAACACTGACCACCGACCACTGTTTACTCGTACAATTGGAAGCAGAGGTTTCACGCTTGAAGCGCAATACGATTGTACTTTTCGCCGTTGTCTTTATTCTTGCAATTTTTGCCTGGGCTGGGTGGGCCAACTGGGAGTACCGCAAGCAGACCGCGGAGCAGGAAGCGGCGACGGCCGCGCACGCTGAGTTGATTCCCAACGCCAGCGGGACGGCGCTGGTTTATAACTCGCCGCTCGATGGCAAGCCGTCGCCGGCGTTCTCACTGCCCGATGTGGACGGGGGGAAGATTTCGCTTGCGAGCTATCGCGGCAAGGCGGTGCTGATCAACTTCTGGGCCACGTGGTGCGGGCCGTGCCGGATCGAAACGCCGTGGCTGGTTCAGTTGCGGGAGAAGTACGCGCCGCAGGGGTTCGAGGTGCTGGGAATCTCGGCCCAGGGCGACGATGTGAAGCCGAGCGATAAGGCCGCGTGGGACAAGGACAAGACGGCGATCGAGGCGTTTGTGAAGCAGGAAAAGATTCCCTACCCGGTGCTGATGGGCGGGGACAGCATCGCGAATCCGTACGGCGGCGTGGACGACCTGCCTACTTCGTTTTACGTGAACCGCAAGGGCGTAGTGGTGGCGGCGCAGATGGGGCTGACTTCGGAGAGCCAGATGGCGGCGAATATTCAGAAGGCGCTGGCGGACTGAGGGGTCAGGTTTCAGGTTTCAGGGGTCAGGTTTCAGGGACTAGGGAATAGGGAACAGGGAATTGGGAATAGGGAGTGGGTAATTGGGCTTGCGGGTTGTGGTGGTTGGATTGGGGGAAGACCTGGAATGAAAAGATTCTTGAAATCGATTGGGGTGGTTGCGGGCGTGGCTTTTGGGCTGACGGCGGGTTTGGCGCGGGGGCAGAACCTGATTTCGTTGCAGCCTGAGCATTCGCAACTGGCTGCGGAGCCGGTCCAGTACCTGTTTCCCGAGCAGGTGACGCTGACGGCAGGCAAGCCGGCTACGGTGGCGCTGCACTTCCGCGTGGCCGAGGGGATGCACATCAACTCGCACACGCCGCACGAGGATTATTTGATTCCGACGGTGTTCTCGATTCCGGCGGGCACGGGGGCGCGGCTGGAGTCGGCGAATTACCCGGCGGGGTCGGACATTACGCTGCCGTACGATCCGAAGACCAGGCTGAGCGTTTATACCGGCGACTTTGTGATTCAGGCGCGGATCGCGGCCGGGAGCGGGAACCACCTGGTGAAGGCGCAACTGCACTATCAGGCCTGCAACATGAGCCAGTGCCTGCCGCCAAGGACGGTTACCGCGGCGTTCGACGTGATTGCGAAGTAGGAGCGGGCGGGTTTGCGGGTGGGTTACGGCGACTTGGATACGGCGGTTGCGGGACCGCTATAGCCGGTAAGGATCGACTGGCGAATGGGGGCGAGGGGGGCGTGGTTGTCGAAAACGACTTTGCCATTCGCTTCACTGATGCCGAGGCGCTTCCATAGGGCGTCGAGATCGATGGGGGCGTAGGACGCCTTGCCCATTTTGTTGTAGAGATCGGCGAGGACGGTGGTTCCCGTGGCGCGGTCGCCGGCGGCGAGGACTTTTTCGATGGGCCAGTCAACGGCGATCGACCCGCCGGCGGCGAGGATGCCGCGCAGGGCGGTTTGCAGGCCCACGCGGTTGTGGGTCGCTTCGCGAATCTGAATATCGGCCAACATGCAAAAGAGCGCGCCGCCCCAGTAGGTGCTGGCCCAGGTGTGGGTGTTGTCGAGGCCATGGGCAGGATTCGGGTTGGGGGGTTGGGGTTCGCCCTGGCGCATTCCTTTGACGGTCTCCTGCCAGACGAATTCGGACGTGAGGGTGCCGAGCTGGGCGCGGGCGATGGGCTCGACGTAGGTTGCGAGGCCCTCCTCGAGCCAGTGGTGGTTGTCGGCGAGGGAAGGCAGAGCGGTGTGGACGAACTCGTGAGTCATGGTCCAGTCGGCGGTAAGGTCCTGGGGGGTGGTGTGCTGGCCGAGGCGCATGCGATGGAAGGCCGGGAATCCGTCGACGGCGCCCCAGGTGGCGCCGCTGAGGACGCCGCGGCGGCCGGCGGCCGGAACGATGAGAACACGGTCGCGGGGGACGGGAAACCGGCCGTAGTAGCCGGAGACGGCGCGGGCGGCGGTCTCGACCCAGGGGACGATTTGCGCGTAGCTCAGGTCGAGAGGGCCGGGAGCGAAGTCGATCTGGATGGCTGCGCCGCCTACATGGATGGTCTGAGAGAATGCAACGGGGCTGGACCACGGCGGGCCGTGGTGGGACGGGCCATGATGGCCGTTGGGGAACTGGGCTGTGGCCGCAGACGCGGGACGCGCGAAGAGGGCGGCCAGCAAGGCTGCAGCGAAGAGAGAGGAACAATGGAATCGCGGCTTCACGATGCCCACCCCTGACTTTACGATACAGGCTCGGGCCGATGGTAGTTCTTTGCGGTCCAGGTTGGAAATGCCGGTCGAGGAGGTTAACGGCGAAGATTCTCGGGAGCGGTCTGGGGCTTTCGCGGGTGCGCTGCGCTCCGGTATTCTAGAGATGACAGTTTGTTCGTTCGCCATCCTCAGGAGGACACTATTATGACACAGACAGCAAAGAAAACCCGGAGCACGAAAGCCAAGAGCGCAGCGGAACCGAAGAGCGTAGCGGAACCGAAGAGCACGTCTAAACTAAACGGAATGCCGGCCAATGGCGCGGCGGCGATGACGGCCGCCAATCCGGCCAAGGTCGCGATGAAGAACAACGTTGTGGAGATGGCGGCGCCGGCGTCGGTTTCTCACGACGCGGTGGCGCTGCTTGCGTTCCGGTACTGGCGGGAGCGCGGCGGCGCGCACGGGCAGCACGAAGACGACTGGCGGCGCGCCGAGGCAGAGCTGCGCGGCATGGCGTCCTGAAGCGCCGGCGAGAAATTTGACCGCGTAATTTCAGGTGCAAAGCTAGCCAATCTCAGATTCTCTCTTGAAAGGCAAGCATTTTTTCGAGGTTGGCTTTGGATTTTCAAGGCATGACGGGTCTATCCCTCCGATGTTTTGTGTGGGCAAGGGGCAATATCGTTCACTTAGGCGAACCGCATACGGCGGTGGGCATCTGCCAGACCCACCCTAGCCGCAAAAACAAAAACGCGGCGAGAGTGGGGCACCCATCTTCGAGAAAGAGCAAGCCCTAAGTGAACGGTATTGGGGCAAGGGAACGTTTCGGCTTGCCCACCGGTTCATCGTCGGGATGAGCCCGCCAGGCTATTCCCGGGCATGGTCTTCACGCCTCTGAAGGCAACATACAAGGTCTCAAAAGCGAGACCCCCTTCGACAGGCTCAGGGCAGGCTTTCGGCAGGCTCAGGGCAGGCTCTGGGGCGGCCACTTTAGGGGGGGGCCATGAGATCCGGGCCATCCGCCAGGTTCACAGATTCTGCTCGGCGCTGGATGCCGGAGTGAGAAGCGGTCTGGAGAAGATATAAACGCCGCGCCCTGTCGCCTTGGCGCCATACATGGCGACGTCTGCAGCTTGCAGCAGCTCTTCGGAACTCTCTCCATCGGCCGGAAACTGGGAGATACCGAGGCTGGCGCCGACGCGCAGCGAATGGCCATCGATTTGAAAGGGATCGTTTAGCTTGGTCAGCACTCTCCGTGCTAACTCTTCGATTTCCTCACAGTCGTCGACCGCCTGGAGGGCGATGACAAACTCGTCTCCGCCCAGGCGCGCCACCATGTCGCTGTCGCGGATGCAGCCCATCAGGCGCATCGATACCGCCTCCAACAGGCGGTCTCCCGCGCGGTGGCCGAGAGAATCGTTCACGTTCTTGAACTGATCGAGATCCAGCATAAGGACAGCCACGCACGCCTGGCAGCATCGGCCGCGCGCGATGGCCTCCGTGAGCCAGTCTTGCAGCAGCGTGCGATTAGGCAGACCGGTGAGCGGATCGTGAAGCGCCATGTGCTGGACCCTCTCTTCGGCCCGTTTACGGTCCGAAATATCCTGGGAGACTCCCATAGTGCCGACGATATGCCCGCGGTGATTTTTCAGCGGAACTTTGGTCGTAAGCACCCAGGTCTCGTGTCCGTCCGGCCACGTCTCCTTTTCCTCGCTCCCTTTCATGGGCTGGCCGGTGCGGATGACCTCCTGCTCGTCTCGAAGGGCCTGGACCGCGTGTTCGGAGCTAAAGATGTCTGAATCGCATTTACCCAGCGCCAGCGACGGATCCGCCAGTCCGAAATAATCGGCCATGGACCGGCTAATGCGGATGAAGCGGCCTTCGCGATCCTTGAAGAACACGTTAATCGGAATGTGTTCGAGGAAAGCCTCCAGCAGATCCCGCTGCATTTTGATCTGCCGCTCGCTCAGGGAATTCAAAAGCACGACCGTAGCGGCCAGGGCCGCGACAGCAATCGCCGTAGCGCTTTTGGCAAGAAACCCTCCGAGTGGGATTCGCCGGACTGGATCGAAGGGCATGAGCCATGCGATCCCGACTCCAAGCAGCGTCGCGGTCACTGCGACAGCGATGCCACGTGCTTCCGGAGCTTGCCATTGCCACTTCATAGACTGACCGATTGTATTCTGGCGAAATGGCTAAGCGTGGATTCAATTTTCGGCTATGAGTCAAGCGCAGGACCGTTTTGGTATTGGGTCTCTTTGATTCCCGATTTGATGGGTGTAGCCTCAAGCGGAATTATGGACTTCTAAGGACCTTAATGATTTGGCAGGCAGCCCGCTCACGGATTTCAGGCCATAGGGAGTGGGCCCCATGAGGCTGTGTCCGTTCATCGCGGCTTCATTAAAACCGCGATGAAATGGGTACAGGCCTTTACCTTTGCGAAGGGCAGGGAGCGGTATGGATGAGTGGGCTACCTGCCGGGCTCGAATCTCCGCTCATCTTCCTTGAGGGCTGCGGATGGAGAGCAGGACGGCAATATATTGGCGAACTGTGGTGAGCAGAGCCGTTGGCGCTTTGGAGTGAAACTGCGCGTTCCGGCCGGCCCAGTCCATGCTCTTCAACTGATCCACAAGAACAGCTCCGTCGACCTGACCGACCTTTACCGGAAGCGCAAAAGGATAGGGCTTACGCTTGCTCGTCAGAGGACAGACTACGGCAAGGCCGCTGGCGCGGTTGTAACGCATATCCGTAAGCACCAGGGCCGGACGGCGTTTGGCCTGTTCGCGGCCGACTTGCGGATCGAAATCGAGAAGTACGATGTCGCCGACGTCCGGCACGTAGGAGGTCACCATTCAACGGCTTCTCTGCCTACCTCCCGGGCGGCAGAAACCTCGCTGTAACGGTTCTCGGGGGTGATCTGTGAGACTAGCTGGGCCAGCGTCGGCACTTTTCCGATGCGCTGGAGTTTCACTGCGCCCTCCGCGGCGACTTCGATTTCCAGAGCGTCGCCTTCGCGCAGCTTGGCGTCGTCCGCGATAGGCTTGGGAATGCGCACGGCGAGGCTGTTGCCCCATTTCAACATTTGTGCTCGCATGGACGGACCTCCTCGATTGTAGATACGCGGTTTAGTGATGTATCTACATTGTATAACGACAAACCTAAGTTTGGACTTCTTTGATGGGCTGGCCGTCCACTGGTCCGGTCATTTGGTCCGGTCATTCGCCCGCCCGCTCATCGCGATACATCTCTATCGCGATGAGCGGGCGTTCGAGAGTGAGTACACCAGCCGCGGCAGTTGGGTATAGCATCGTCGCAACCCGCCGCATGCGGAAAATTGAGGGCCGGCCAAGCCGTGCCGGAGGTGCTGTCATCGAGACGAACAAGCGTCCCATCTCCATCCTCATCCTGTCCTGCCTCTACATCGTGACCGGCGCGCTCATGTTTGCTTACCACTTTCACGATCTCACAGCCCTTGACACTCTGCTGGTCGAACTCGTTGAGCTGCTCGCCGTCGTTGCCGGAGCATTCATGCTTCGCGGCCGCAACTGGGCGCGCTGGCTCGCGCTAGCCTGGATCGCCTTCCACGTGGCCATCAGCTTTCCCGTGGTGCGCATGGTCCTCATTCACTCGCTGTTTCTCGCGGCCATCGCGTGGATTCTCTTCACGCCCGCCGCCCGCCGATACTTTGCCTGGAAATCCCTTGCCTGGAAATCCCTTGAATGATCCGTATACGTCAAGCGATCCCCGTGGATGGCCCGCGGGTTCTGGACATTTGGCGGAGCGCCGTCGATGCTACTCATAACTTTCTCTCCATTCAGGACAGACAAGACATCGAGAAAGAAGTAGCCGCATTTTTGCCGGATGCGCCCCTTTGGCTGGCGGTGGACGATAGCGGCACGGCCATCGGATTCATGCTGCTGGACGGAAGCCACATGGAGGCGCTGTTTATTGACCCCGCGCATCGAGGCTCAGGCGTAGGGCGCGCGCTCGTCGAACATGCGCTTGCGGCGCATCCAGACCTGACCACGGACGTGAACGAACAAAATGCGCAGGCAGTGGGCTTCTACGAGCATCTCGGCTTTCAGCGCATCGGCTCCTCTGAGAAGGACAATCAGGGGCGTTCCTATCCACTCATCCATCTGCGACGCGCGGGAGCACTCTAGCGGCCTGCGGAGGAAGCCGCGCTTTGAAAGGGCACGACTTTACAGGCTGCGGAAAAACTCGGTCGGCGCGTGGTTCTGTGTCAGGGCACGACTTTAGTCGTGCCGCAAATGCAACAAAATAAAGGACGGGCTTTAGCCCCTGCCCAGGTTTCGGGATCGGATTCGCCTCCAATTTTGCCCTTTTTCCGCAAGCTCTTTAGTCGTGCCGGAAGGGTCTAAGAATCAACGAGGCTTTAGCCGCTGAGGGATGTTTTTGCCGACATTCCGAGTTTAGCCAAGGCTGCTAGCACCCCATTCCGATTTCTGCTAAAGTGTCACCAGGTAACACTCGGGACCACCGACCATGCCGACATCCCCCACCACCAGTCTCAAACTCGATCCGCAGTTGAAAGACCGCGTGCAGCGCCTCGCCGCCACGCGCCGCCGTTCCGCCCACTGGATCATGCGCGAAGCCGTCGAGCAGTACGTGACCCGCGAAGAAAAGCGCGGGCAGTTTCTTCAGGATGCGCTCGCGTCCTGAAACCATTACCAGTCCACCGGCCTGCACGCAACCGCCGAAGAAGCCGACGCGTGGCTCGCCAGGCTCGAAGCAGGTGAGGATGCAAAGGCCCCTGAATGCCACGTCTGAAGTGCTCCCGGCAAGCCCTGCGCGACATAGTCCGCCTCCACGACTTTCTTGCTCCCAAGAGCCGCGACGCCGCAAAACGCGCCGTCAAAGCCATCCGACAGGGCGCGAAGCTGCTCGGTAAGAGTCCCAAGATCGGCCACCCCGTTGAAGATCTCGCCGCCTGAATTCCGTGAGTGGGTCATTGAGTTCGGCAACAGCGCCTACGTGGCTCTCGATCGCTTTGACGGAAAAGAAGTCGTCATCCTCGCCGTGCGTCACGGGCGCGAAGCCGGTTATTGAAGATTTTCCCGCCCAAACCGCCCCGCCCCGTGCGACCATCGATGCACGATGCTTCCAGCCGAAATCTCGTCCTCGGTCCAGCACAGTCTGCCCCGCCAACTGGGCCTGCACGCCCGGTCTTCACGCAGATCGCTCCAGTCCAAATTTCTCGCCGCCGATTGCACAAAATTACATCCTCTTGGCGCAAACTATAAATCGGAGCACCAAACAGCTTGCACAACGGAGACGCAATGAACAAAGGCTCGCACCCGAATCCGATACCGGATAAACGCAGGGTACACCCTCCCCCCTTGTAAAATCTGCCCCAATTTTGGTGCATTTGTTTTTAACTATCCTTTGTAATGAGTAGCTTACAAAAAATGTCCCGTTACTACTTGGTACACATAAAAGCGCATTTTAAGCCTTTTTAAGGCGAAATAAGCGCCCGGCAAGCCCCAAAAAAATACGTTTGCCCTGAACTGCGGATCGCCGATCGAAAACGCAAATTGCCGCAGTCGCAGACCGGAAGAACGCCTTTCGGCCGCGCCTGCGAACCAAGTCCCAGGCTCGTTTGCAACACTTCCGCTACAGAGTCTCCGCCCTTTTCAGCGCACAGACTTGCTCGGGCCGATTTATGCACCAACCCTTGTGAAATTCACAATTTAATTGAAGTTTTGCACTTGCATTCACAATTCGAATGGGTTCAATATCTGTTCTCAGTTGGTGAACCTGTAGCAAGTTGGTAACGCAGTTCCGGTCAGGCAAGACGATGCACTCTCAATCTCAACCGGCAGTTCACCGTCGGCTCCTACGGCAGGTGGAAGGCCGAGTGAGATTGAGGGCGCATCCAGGGCAGGGCAGGAATGTGCAAGGACTGGCTCAAGGCGAAGATTCATCCCCGGCTCCGCTGGAGGATGCAAAGTTCGGTTTGAGTTGGGAGTCACCATCGACCCAGCCGTAGATGCAGGAGTCGGGGCAACCCGAAGACGCACTGCGGCGCCGCCGGAGGGCACGATCTGCGGGGAAACTCGCAGACCAGCCAGCCGGTAGAGCCGGGGGGCAACGGGGCCGGGGAAACCCGGAGATCGGCAGCCCGGCGCGCAGACGAAGCGAAGGTTCGGGGCGACCTGAAGATTCGCCGTAGGCGTCAGCCGGAAGGCGAGGAACCTGGGGCGACCCAGGGAAATCGCCAGGAGGCGCTCATGGGGGCGGGGAGCCGGGGCAACCCGGAGCTCCGACGACGCGGGCGTCGAAGGACACGGGAAGCGGAGCAATCCGAAGCCCGGGTCGCCGGCAACAGCAAATGAAGATGCAGGAGGCGGGGAAACCCGCAGCCCCATCGAGAAGGCTGAGGGCGATGGCGAAACAATAAGCTGCAAGGACATCCGGAAAGCGCCAGGGACGCAAGTCTCTGGCGCTTTCGTTTGTGGGGGGCGTCTTTTTGTGGGAGTATCTTTTTACCAGCATTCAGCTCCCCGGCGCACGCCGCTCCGCGTCCGCGATCGACAGTAGAAGCATCGAAAAACCTGGAGCGAAAAATCTGGAGATCGACTTCGCATGGCCGCAGCCGCACCAGTCCTGTCGCCGCTCAAAGCCGTAATCTATGCAACGGATTTTTCGCCGTGCTCGGAGCTCGCGGGCAAGTATGCATCGCTGCTGGCCCGCCAGTTCGGCGCCGAACTGATCGTGGCGCACGCGTTTACACCCTCGCAGGCCGCCATGGAAGTGGAAGCCGAAGCGGGCCGGGGCGCAAAGAGCGCTCAACGCAAGGATCTGGAAGACGCCTTGGCGGCCGCGGCGCGGCAACTCTCCGCCGGCGCCCAGGGCGCGAGCGCCATGCTGCTCGAAGGTGAACCCAAAGATCGAATTCCCCAACTTGCGCGGGTACACGCCCCATCGATCGTCGTTTTGGGAACCAAAGGCAGAGGCAGGTTCGAGCGCAGCATCATGGGTTCGACCGCCGAAGCCATTCTGCGCTCGACGGACTCGCCCTCCCTCACCGTTGGCCCCCATGTTCCCGATTTCGCGCCCGATACGATTCCCTTCCGCAACGTGCTCTACGCCACCGATCTCACCCCGGCCGCGGCTCACGGCGCAGCTTACGCAGTGAGCATTGCCGAGCAGTTCCAAGCCCGCCTCGACATGCTCCACGTGGTCAATTCCGACGAGATGAAAGATCCGGCGCGGCTCAGTGAGATTCGCAAGCAGTTTCACACGGCGCTGTCGGACCTGATCCCGCTTCATGCCGACAAGCTGTGCAACCCGAAGGAGTTCATCGAGGCGGGTAAAGCGCACGAGCGCATTCCGGAGCATGTACGGGAGTTCAAGGTGGACCTGCTGGTGCTCGCGGTACAAAAGAGTTCGCACCTGTGGCTGCGCGAGAGGCTTTCGGGAGCGTTCGGCATCATTGCTCACGCCCCTTGCCCGGTGATGACGATTCTCGGCTAAGGCCGTTTCATGGTTGCTGTATCCAAGGCTCCGTGCCCCATCCGTGCGGCTCTTTTCTGTCGCAGGGAATTGCTCAAGGGCGCGCGCCCGGAACCACTCCCCGCCGCTGCTGCTGCCTTCGACAACCCACGAATGTAGATAACCATGTTCCACACCTCGGCGTCGGTGGCGCGTCCCGTCTGTTCCGGAGGCATATTTTCGCCCCAGCCCGTGCGAATGATGTCGAACAGCTCCCCATCGCGCTTACCGGCCAGCGCTTTGGGGTCGGTCCAATCGCCCATCTTCAGGTTCATGCTGGTGGCCACTTCCGTCTTGCCGTTGCCGTTGTCGCCGTGGCATAGCGCGCAGTCCCGCTCGTAGACCGTCTTGGCCTCGGCCTGCGACGCGGCGGTTGGCTTGATGGGGTTTTTGGTATCCGGGGCCATCGGCACCGTCGGCGGCGGGGGCGCCGGGGGCGCCGGGGCCTGAGCCGCAGCCTGAGCTGGAGCGGCGGATTGCGCGGGCGCTGGAGTAACCTCCTGCATCGTGCGCCCAGGAGCCGGCGAGGCCGCAATCGCAAATGAGATCGCCGCAAAAAGGAGCACAACCGATTTCATGACGGCAACCTCCCAGGTTGCAGATGTCGGGCAATGGCATCTTTGAATTTACGACGAGAATTATAAGCCCATTCCGATGCGGCGGGCTATAGCGGTTCCATGGTTGCAGCCTCCGCCTGTTCTACACTGATGAGGTCCGGAGTCTTACCTTTATGTCTTCCGCCGCAGTTCCTGTTAGCGCCGCCCGCCTGCCTTCCCGCGCGCTGCGCACTTTCTCCTGGGTCGTCCTCGCCTATTTCATCGCCGTCATTCTCTGGGGCACGGTCGTCCGCGCCACCGGCGCCGGCGCCGGCTGCGGAGACCACTGGCCGCTCTGCAACGGCGTTGTCGTCCAGCACTCCCCCACCCTCGACGCCATGATCGAATACACCCACCGCATCACCAGCGGCATCTCCTTCTTCGCCGTCGTCGGCCTGCTTGTCTGGGTATTCAAAGCCACAAAGCGCGGTCACCTCGCCCGCACCGCCGTCGCCGCCGCCGTCGCCTTCACCATGGTTGAAGCCGCCATCGGCGCGCTGCTCGTCAAGCTCGGCCTCACCGCCGAAAGTCATTCGCCCCTCCGCGCGCCCTATCTCGCCCTGCACCTCACCAACACGCTTTTGCTTCTCGCCGCGCTCACCCTCACCGCCCACATGCTCAGCCGCCGCTCGGGCTTCATGCGCGGCAGCGTCCGCCTCGTCGCCCCCATCGGCGCCCTCGCCTGCATCGCCGCGGTGCTGGTCGTCGGCGTCACCGGCTCCCTCGCCGCCCTCGGCGACACGCTCTTCCCCGCCCATTCGCTCGGCGTAGCCATGGCTCAGGACTTCTCGTCAAAAAGTGCCTGGCTCATCCGCTGGCGCTGGACCCACCCCACCATCGCCGTCCTTTCGAGCGTCGTCTTCCTCTGGCTCATCGCCCGCGCCCTGGCGCCTTCCAAGCACTGGAACAACAAGAGCCTCGGCCTGCTGCTCCTCGTCCTGCTCGCCGTCCAATACACGCTCGGCGCAATGAATGTTTTGCTGCTGGCTCCGGTCTGGCTCCAGGTCACTCACCTCCTCGGCGCCGACCTGCTCTGGACCGTCCTGATCGTGCTCGCCGCCCGGCTCACGCTCGAACCGAAGAAACAGGGAACAGGGAATAGGGAATAGGGAATAGAGTGCTGTTATCTCGACGATGCGACTCTGAGGTGTTGGATGTGACGCGCCTTAGAGCAATTCCGGAGTAGGTGTATCCCGAAGACGCCGGCAAAATCCTCCCGCCCGTTTTGCAGTTAATTATGCCCCTTTGGCGCACAATTCTTAAGTAGAGGGTTCCGGGCATGGCACAGCCC
>JBOGLX010000054.1:0-2452 GCA_050745765.1 Occallatibacter sp.
GGAGATTGCTCCACAATCCTTTCCCGGCGGCGCTGCGCCCCGGTTCGTGTCTAGGCGTAGTCATCCAATATAAGGCCACCGAAAAGTGCTCAAGATGCTGCGAGCTGGTCATCGAGAGCGACGACCCGATTACGCCCATCAGGATTCTGGACGTTCTGGCTTACACGATTTGGGACGAGTGCTGCTGCAAAGAGCATTGCGAGGATTGCCAGAAGGGATGCTGCGAAAAGCACCAAAAGCAGGGTCGTTGCCCGCAGGGATATCCCTGCTGCTGCGATGACGATGAAGAGGATGAAAGCTGACCCCGCGTAATTCGTGGCGCGGCCACTTCGGCGTAATGGGCCGACGCCTGAGGAGAGGACAATGGATTTCATCGAACGGCTTTTTCATGTTGCGCCCGACGGCGGCTCGGGACTTCTCGAGCTGGCCATCATGCTGGTCTTTCTGATTGTCCCGGTTACCGTGGTTGTGCTCCGAAAACGGCGGACATGGGGTTCGTTATCGTCCAGAGCGTTACTCGGCGTCACCAAGAACTCTGGCGTCCGCCGATGGATCTCAAACACACAGATGCGCTCTACGCCTCTTCGCCACGAGCACGGCCGGTTCCGCGTGTATCGTCACCGGCTCGGAAAGAATGCTTGAGCTACCCACCCGCGTCGGTTGCCTGCGGTCCGTTGTGGGACGCGACATCGTGGTGATGCCAACGACGGCTGAACCGCCGCCGCGGGACAAGCAAGCGAGAACCGGTGAGCAAAAGTTCTTTTCGTGGTCCGACGTGCCGGGGCGGCGTGACAACTCGTTAGGGTTCTCCCTCTAGCACGAAGCTGGCCCAGAGGACTGGGTCTTCGGGCAGTGCGTACCGGCCGTAAGGGGTTCGCATTCTGATTCTGCCCGCTCGCAGCTCGCGCAGCAGGTGGAGTTGGGCTTCGCGCAACGCCTGGCTCTTGCCGTAGCCCTGGAGCCAGTAGCGGTAAAAATCCGGAACCAAGCGGACCGTCGTTTCATCCGACACGTCCCACAGGCTGACGACGAGCGAAGCCGCCCCCGCGTAAAAGAAAGCTCGCGTAAGGCCTACGACGCCATCGCCCGTCACTTCCCCCATGCCGGTGCGGCAGGCGCTCAGAAAAACCAGATTGGCATGCAGATGAAGTGAGTACACCTGCGCGGCCGTGAGCCGGCCTTTTGTGCCGCCCTCAACGCCTCCGGCGCCGAGCGCCAGATACGATTTCGATGGCGATCGGCTGTCGAGAATCGCGTGGGTGGCGAAGTGTATGACGGTGGCATCTGGAAGTTCCCGGGCAACGCGTCGTTTCTGCGCTTGCCGGCCGACCAACAACGTCACTTCCCGCGCGGGGAGCCTCTGCGCGATCTTGGCAACTTCCCGGCGTGCTCCGGGCAAAGCGGGCAACCGTTTCCCGCGCGGGTCCAGCGGAACCCTGTCCGGGTCGGCGATCAGGAGAAAATTCGGCTTCAACTTCGTTGCTCGCTTTTCTTGCTGTTCCACGTAAGGAAAAAGCGAGAGAGCCGGCAGGTAATTCATCTGAAAGCGTTCGATGAGATACTGGCCGCGCTCGTCCATCAGCGCGGCAAACGGCAGCAGCAAAAGCGGGCCGTGCGGCTCGACGGTAAGTAAACTGCCGGTTTGTGGCAAGTATTTCGCCACCGGTCGAATCAGCAGCCCGTAGAGTTCACGCCAGTTTCGTTTGTCGGCCAACCCAAACGTGAGTTCGTCGCCTCCGCGGCCAACCAGACTGCCGGTTCGTCCCACGCCCGGCGCCACGCGCAAATCGCTCCCCGCGGCAGCCATGGTCACGCCGCCGCGGCCCTTCGCCTCCAGCCGTAGCTGCGGCCATAGTTTGCGAACCAACGCTTCCAGCCGGGCGCGGGAAACACCAACCCGGGCGGATCCGATGCTTCCATCGGATTTCACAACCCAGATGTAGGTAGCCTGTTCGCCGGTCCAATAGCTGAGAATTGTGGAGCGCATTTGCCGGGCGGCAGCCACCATCTGTGTAACCGAAAATGGCTGGGTGGAAGCGAAGCTCTGCAAATGCGGCTCGCCGCCCTCCAGCCTTTCCGGTTTGGCGCTGCGCCGGGTTGGCCCGCCGGACGCCGCACCGCGAACTGCCAGCGGCGTCGCCGCTCTTCCAGAAGACGGGGTTCCATGTTCCGCTCGTGCCAGAAGTGCGCCGGTGGCGGCAATCGTTTTCCTTTGCTTGGGTTGGGGATGTGTGTTCCTGCTGGCCAAGAGGTCTTCCGACGCTCGTGCTCGGCCCGCTTCGGCTACGGCTAGCGCCTCCCGCTTCTCACCGAGCTGGTAATTCAGCGCGATGGCAAAATCGTAGAGGAAGCCTGACCGGCCGGTGAAGTGCTGCTTCATGGAATCATCCGGAGCCAATTGGCTGCGAATGTGTTCGAGAATCTGCAGCGACGAATTGATGTCTGCGAGCGC
>JBOGLX010000055.1:0-1758 GCA_050745765.1 Occallatibacter sp.
TCCCTGCGCGCCGGGCGACAAGGGTTGATCCGATGATAGCGCTCCGGCACGAGTAAAAAAACAGTAACGAGTGACGAGCATCCGCAGGGACGCTGCTTGCTGCGCTCCACTGGCTAGCCAGGGCGAAGGCTTTTTCTCGCCGTACGCCGCGAGATTTGTCCGTAGCCCGCGAGGCGGACGCAAGAAGATAGCCCAGGGCGCAAGCCCTGGGGCTCGATCACGCTCACCCCCGGAAATCGATCGGGTTGCCGGTCCTGCTCGCCCGGCCCTGCTGATCTTGCTCGCGGCCGTGGGCTGCGTGCTCCTGATTGCCTGCGCAAATGTCGCGAACCTGATGCTGGCGCGCGGCGCCTCGCGTCAAAAGGAGATGGCAGTGCGTGGGGCGCTGGGAGCAGGCCAGGGGCGAATGATCCGCCAGTCGCTCACTGAAAGCGTTCTTCTTGCCTTGCTGGGAGGCGCGCTCGGCGCGGCGCTGGGACTTTGGGGGATTTCCGGACTCATCCGACTTCTTCCCGTGGACATTCCCCGTCTTTCCGGTGTCCGCATCGACAACACGGTGCTGCTCTTCACGGCGCTCGTATCAACGCTGACCGGAATCCTGTTCGGCCTCGCCCCGGCGGCGCAGGCTTCGAGGCTTGACTTGGTGGAATGCTTGAAAGAGGGCCGGCGCGGATTGTCCGAAGGGCTTCATCGCAGCCGGGCACGCGACGCGCTTGTGGTGGCTGACGTGGCGGTAGCCGCCGTACTGCTGGTCGGGGCGGGTTTACTCATTAACAGCTTCTTGCGCCTTCAGCACGTCGATCCAGGATTCGATGCGAACCACGTGCTGACCTTCAAGATGGATTTGCCTTACGTCCACTATTCGGGCCTCCGTCAAACGCAGTTCTTCGAGCGGGCCATCCAGCGGCTCAGTCACCTGCCGGGCATCCGCTCGGCGAGCGCGGTGCTGCCTTTGCCGCTCGACGGCGACGAGGTCGGCGCGGTTTTTACCATCGAGGGGCGGCCTGTCTCGGAAGCTAACCGGCCGCGGACGGGCTACACCTGGGTTGAGCCCGGATACTTCCGCACCGTCGGCATTCCACTGATCAAGGGGCGGGACTTCACTGCGTCCGACGATCTTAAGACTACACCCGTCGTCATCATCAATCAGACTCTTGCCCGCCGATTCTTTCCTCACCGCGATCCCATCGGCAAGCGAATCAAGCCGGGAATCGGCAACGGTTACAAACTGCCGCCCCTGCGTGAGATTGTGGGCGTTGTGGGAGACGTGAGGCAATATGGGCTCACGTCTGCGCCGGGCCCCGAGGTCTATGTTCCGCTGGCGCAGAGTCCGCTGGGCAGCATGAACTTTGTCATCCGCACGGAGGTCGATCCTTTGACCATGATCGGTGCCGTCCGAAAAGAAATAGCGGAGATGGATAAGAACCTGCCTTTCTACGGTGTCGAGACATTCAACCAGTATCTTGGCCAAGGGTTCGCCCAGCCCCGGTTCCTCACCCTGCTGGTCGGGCTTTTTGCTGCTTTGGCGCTCACCCTGGCTGCCGTCGGACTCTATGGGCTTGTCTCCTATTCCGCCAGCCAGCGCACGCACGAGATCGGCATTCGCATGGCCCTGGGCGCGCAGAAGAGCGATGTTCTCAGGATGGTTGTCGGACACGGGCTCAAACTGATTCTGATAGGTGTGGCGGCCGGCATCGCCGGGGCATTGGCGCTCACGCGCTTTCTGTCAAGCCTGCTTTACGGTGTGAAGTCTAACGA
>JBOGLX010000056.1:0-3618 GCA_050745765.1 Occallatibacter sp.
GCACAGACGCCGCGCGCGACTTGCGCCTTTCGCCTGCGAGCACCAGCGGCGATTTGGCGCGTCCGGATTTTGCGGCATCGAGAGCGGAAATGAGCGCTCCAAGGCCGGCCCGCTGCGAAGCGCCAATATCGATGACAGACGCAGCTTCAGGCAGGCTCAGTGCGCGCGCGGCGATGCCCCCGTTCGAGCGGTCGGAGTAGGGCGCGGTTGTGGAAGCAAAGTAAACTGCATCGACACCCGCGCGTTCGCGCAGCGGATCGGTTGCGGGCAGGCAATCCCGGCCGGCTTCAACGGCCATGGTGATCGCGTCCTCGTCCCAATTCGCCATGGCGCGTTCGCCCCGCGCCCCTCCGAGGAGTCCCGGCGCGAACCAGGCATTTGCCTCCGCGACGGCTTTGCGCTGGAGCCGGAGGCGCGGAATGTAGGCGCCATAGGAGATGATTCCCGTCATGCAGCCGGCCCGACCAATTGCGAATTCGCAATCAGCAAACCAGCTTTGCCGGGAGCTGACAATGCGTCGCCGATGTTATGGACCATGTGAGCCTCGCCGTGCGATGTAGCCTGGAAAGCCCGTTTTTTCGAGGAATGTGATAACCATGCCCAGTCCGCCGCCCATTCGCAAAGCCGTGCTGCCGGTTGCGGGTATGGGCACCCGTTTTCTGCCGGCGACCAAAGCCGTGCCCAAGGAGATGCTCCCCGTCGTCGACAAGCCGGTGGTGCAATATGCCGTCGAAGAAGCCAAGGAGGCCGGGATCGAACAGTTCATCTTCGTCACTGGCCGCGGCAAGTACATTATCGAAGATCATTTCGATCATGCCTATGAGTTGGAAAACCTTCTCAGTTCGCGCGACAAGACGGCGGAGCTGAACAGCCTGCTCGAGGATCTGCCGATCACGGGTTCGGTGAGCTTCACGCGGCAGCAGAAACCGCTCGGGCTCGGTCACGCCGTGTGGTCGGCGCGGCACTTCGTGGGCAACGAACCGTTTGCCGTCCTTCTCCCGGACGATCTTCTCGTGGGCAAGCCAGGCGGCATGGCGCGGATGATCGAGGCCTACCATGCGGTCGGCGGCGGCATGATCGTTGCCGCGGAAGACAAGCCGCTCGCAGAGACGAAGCGCTACGGCGTCATCGCACCGGGCCGGGTTGACGGTGATGTCGTGGAGGTCAAAGGCGTGGTGGAAAAGCCCGAGCCCGAACTTGCGCCTTCCCGGCTCTGCATCATCGGCCGTTATATTCTCAGTCCCGAGATTTTCGCGGAACTGGACCGGCAGGAGCGCGGGGCGGGCGACGAGATTCAGTTGACGGATTCCATGGCGCGGCTGATCGGACGGGTTCCCTTCCATGCGGTGCGCACCCGCTGTGCACGCTACGATTGCGGCGACAGGGTGGGTTTCCTGCACGCCAACATCGCCGTCGGACTCGCACGACCGGATATCGCACCCGCGCTGCGCGCTATCCTGAAGGAGTTCGGTGCGTGAACGGACGCCAAGTTTCGTTCACAGACGGACATCGGATTCAACTCGGGTTGGCGGGATCGCACCAGCGTGGCATGGTCGGCCCCCCTTACGGGCGAGGCGGAAATGGTGTTGAAGGCGGTTCTTCTGCTGGCGGCGGGCGTGGTTCTCCTGCCGTGTGCGGCCGCCGCGGATGACGGGATGTCGTTCTCGGGTACGGTAGGGGCGGGCGACACCTTTTACGACGCGCCGAATCTTCATATCGGCGACTGGAATGCAAACGGTTCCGTGCTCTTCACCCTCGATAATCCCGGCTTCGATCTCCAGGGCAATTTCAACGACGATAATCTCAGCGCTGCGGCGCATGGCGGCGATTTGTGGAGTTTCGGCGGTGACGCGTTCTGGCGCGACTATGCCGGCGCGATCGGGCTCGATATCGAGACGCACGCAATCTCGAACTACCAAAAAAACGCGACCGGCGACGACTTCGACAATTTCGGCGCCTTCGGCCAATGGTACACGGCGCCACAGGCGACCCTCGAATTCAAGGGGGGCTGGCTTTCGCAACATTACCAAGGGCCCTATGGCGGAGTGGGCGCCGTGGGGTACCCGCTCGATTCCGTCGCGGTCACGCTCAGCGCCGACTACGCGAAGGCCAACCATCTGGAGCCGGAGCTTAAGGACATCGGTCTCACCACAGAATGGCTACCCCTGACCGAACTCCCCCTGTCCATCGCCTTTAGCTATACGCGGGCGCAACTTACGGATTTTCCTGTGCCGCCCAATCCCGATTCGACCCGCGCGCTCGACATCTGGAGCGTGGCGCTGAAAGTGTATTTCGGCGGCGGTGGCGAGGGGAATACGCTTCGCGATTACCAGCGCAACGGGTCGGTAAATTACGACAACGCCCCCCCGGCCATTCTCGAGTTCGGCTACTAGTGGTACGCGTCAACTAAATGTTAGGGAATAAGTGATTCCTTCGGTCGTTGAAGCCAAACGAGGGAAGCGAAGATGCGCAACCAAAGTTACATTGTCAAACTCAACGGGAGTGAACGGAGGCGGCTTGAGGGCCTTACGCGGAAAGGGAAGAGCGCGGCGCGGCTTCAGGTCAGGGCGCGGATACTGCTGCATGCTGACACAGGCCGGCAAGGGTCGAAGTGGAACGACGCGCAGATCGCCGAAGCGGTGGGGTGCTGCGAAGATCAGTGCTGGCGGGTGAGGAAACAGTATGCGGATGAAGGGCTTGGGGCCGTCATCACCCGCAAGAAACGTGAAACGCCGCCGGTGCCGCCGATCTTCGACGGCGAGAAGGGAGCGAAACTGATAGCTCTGGCATGCTCAAAACCGCCCGAAGGGCATGCGGGGTGGTCGCTGCGGCTGCTGGAAAACAAAGTGGTCGAACTGAAGATCGTCGATCATGCCAGTGACAACACCATCGGGCGGGTACTAAAAAAAACGCGCTTAAGCCCCACCTCAAGCAACAATGGGTCATTCCGCCGGAAGCCAACGCCGCATTCGTAGCGGCGATGGAGGATGTGCTGGACGTTTACGAGCGTCCACGCGATCCGGACAGGCCGCTCGTCTGTCTCGATGAATCCTCGAAGCAATTGCTGGCCGAGACCCGCGTGCCGGTCCCCATGAAGCCAGGCCACCCGGCGCGTTCCGATTACGAGTACCAGCGCAACGGAACCGCCAATCTATTCATGGTCTTCGCGCCGCTCGAAGGTTGGCGCCAAGTCAAGGTCACCAGCCAAAGAACCGCCGTCGATTACGCGCACATGCTGAGGGATATAGCTGACAAGCACTTTCCCAAAGCCCGGAAAATCGTGCTGGTCCAGGATAACCTCAACACCCACAAACCGGCCTCGTTGTACGAAGCCTTTGCCCCGGCCGAAGCGCGGCGGCTCGTCCAGCGTTTCGAATGGCATTACACCCCGAAACACGGCAGCTGGCTCGATATGGCCGAATCCGAACTCGGCGTCTTGTCAAAACAGTGCCTCGACCGCCGCATCCCGGACGGCCAGTCCCTCGCCAAGGAAATCAGGGCCTGGCAAACCTATCGGAACAAACACCACGCCAAAGCCGATTGGCAGTTCACAACGCCAGACGCCCGCATTAAACTCAAACGTCTCTATCCGACTTTTTAGATGACTCAGACCACTAG
>JBOGLX010000057.1:0-3877 GCA_050745765.1 Occallatibacter sp.
TCCCGGAACCGGCGGGGCTTCGGCTGGAAGAGGTGGAGTAGGCGCTGGCTTTACGAGGATCTGAAGCTATTCAATGGCTACAGGGTCCGACGGTTGTCAACGCCGAAAGCGCTCCCGGCACGATAGGCCCCATAACTCGACGTGAAGCAAACAGGAAAGCGTAGTGCGGGAAAGCCGCACGCTGCGTTTGACGTGGCGGGAGCTGGAAACGTGGCCATGGTTGTCGGAATGCTGTCCCGAGCGAAAGCGATGGAATTACCACCGACGCCTACCGCGCGCGCGCCTGCTCTCGACCCTACCTGCGAGAGGCTCGGGGCGAAATTCCCTGGGCCTACTCACCAGAGAAATGACGCCCCGGCGCTCGCCCAGGGCATCGGACAGGGCGGGCAAACGGCCAGCGGACAAAGTGCGGAGCCGGTCTTGCTGGCTCCGCGGAGTGGTTCTGTTGGGTTGGTGGTTACGCTGCAGTGGCCTTCTTCGCCGCTTTCGGCTGCTGTTTGGCCGATGGCTTTGGCACCGCGTTCTTCGCGGCCACTGCCTTTTTCTTTGCCGCGAACTCTTGCTTGACGGTTGCGAAGATTGTGTCGACGTCCACTTTGTACGCCTGAGCCGCATCGCGGAGAATCTTCGCGGCGTCGTTCTGGTTGTGCATGGACAGCAGAATGGCCGTCTCGACCAAAAAGCGGCCCAACTCGCTCCCCTCGGCCTTGGGCAGAAAAGCCGCCAGCAGTTTTGCCGGGGCGTCGCCGTCCTTCGGCTGTCCCTTGCAAAGAACGTTACTGCCCCGCCGGCGCCGCCATCGTAGGCTCGTTCCCCGGTTTTGCCGGCTCGATCCCAGGAACCACCGGCGCGGTCTGCACGTTCCCGCTCGCCGCGTCGCTCAGGTTGATGCCGTAGTGCTCGAGCGTCGTGGCCAGCACCTGGTAAAGGCTGGCGCGGTCCTTGGCGTACTGCGCATTGGCGTTGATCAGGTTGTCTTCGGCCGTTGCCAGGTTGCGCTCCTGCAAGAGCACGTTGGCCGTGGTCGAAGCGCCCAGGTGCAGCTTCTTCTCTTCGTCGCCAAAGCTTTGCTGGTCGTAGTTTCTGGCCGCAATCGCCGCCTCCACCGCCGCCCGGTCGTTGGTCAGCGCGAATTTCGCGTTCACCACCTGCATGCGCACCTGCGTATAAAGCTGTTCGAGGCGCAGTTCCGCTTGGCGGTACTCCATCAGCGAGCGCGCCTGCACCGACTGCGCCTCACGGTTGCTGAGGGGAATGTTCAGAGAGAGGCCCACGCCCTTGTCCGGCGCCGAGCTGTTGAAGAGGTTGCCAAGCACCCCGCCGTAACCTCGCGACGGAAACGTTCCCGGCGGATACGGCGCGGTTGGAGTGGAGAACAAGTTCAACGCATTCTTGCTCTGCGCGCCGCCCAGCGCGCTCGACCCGTAAAAGCCATAGGCATCGAGCGTGGGCAGCAGGGCGTTGCGCGCGCCCCTCAGCGTGATCTCGTCGTTGCGCAGAGTCAGCACCGCCTCTTCCAGCTCCGGGCGCTGCTTGAAGGCTTCCTGCACCAGCGCCTCCACCGGGTCGCTCTCTTCAGGAATCGGCTCCAGGCTCACGCGGTCGGTCGGAATCACCGGCGCGGCCGAAAGGACCGGATCGTTCAGGTTGCGCGCGATGGCCTGCTTCATGATCTGCTGCTGATAATTCAGAGCATTCTCCGAGCTGATCAGCGCCTGCTTGTCGCTGGCCTCGCCCGATTCCGCGTTGACCACATCCAGCGGCGCCATGGTGCCAATTTGCAACTGCTTCCGGTCGTTGGAAAGCAGTTGCGTGCTCTGGTTCAGGGCGCGCTGTTTGGATTGCACGTCCTCGTAGGCCTGCACCAGGCCCCAGTAGATGCTCTCAACCTGATTGACCGTGTAGAGGATCTGCTGCCGGAATGAGGCATCGGTGATGCGCCGGTCGTTGATGGCCTGGTACATGAAGCGCTTATTCACCCAGAACCCGGCCCCTTGCAGAAGGTGCTGCGTCACCGTGGCCTTGAACACAGAGGAAAGCTCCGGGCTGTAATCCGCAAACGGGTTGTTGGTCGTGATCCGCTGGTTGGTTATCGACACCGCCAGGTTCGCGCCCGTCGTGAACCCCTGATTGTAGGTGAAATTGTACTCATCGGTGTTGGTGCTCAACGTGGGAAGGCCGCCGGAAAACAGCGTATTCGCCTGCGGCGCCAGCGCGCGCTCCCATTGCAGAGTTCCAGTAACCGTCGGATCGAGGTTCTCCGGCGCCGGCCCCGCACCGGCGGTAGTCAACGTCAGCCCTTCCGAGCCTGAGCCTGCGCCGCCGGAACCGACCGCGGTCCCGCCAGGCCCGCCGCCGGTTGCTAACGTCGAAACCGAGCCGCCCAGCGTTCCCGTCACCAGCCCCGAGGGCGCGCCCAGCGGCGCAGCACCCGACGCCGTGCGCATGAGGTCGGTATCCGCAATGTCCAGGTCGTAGCGGGCGATGGCGATGTCGTAGTTGTCCTCAATGGCCAGCGCCAGCGCGTCGGACAGACTGAGATAGATCTTGCCGTCCTTCACCAGGCCGCTCAGCCGCACCGGGTTCTCGAAGTTGGCTTTGGCGATGCTGATGGGCAGGTAGCGGCCGATGGGATCGCCATACCACGGCACAAACGGCTTGGCGAAGTTCCGCGCCGACGGCCGCAGCGAGAATGGCTGCGTCAGCACCGGCGCAGGAGCCGGCGGCAGCTTTGAAGCGGCCTTTTCTGGAGTCCTCTGTCCGGCGCCTTTCTGCTGGGCGTATCCCTGCGGCATGGTCGCAGTCACTGTCAGCAGCACCGCTGCGATTGCCCGCAGCTTCCCGGTTCCCTTCCGGCGCTCGGATTTCGCGCGTTCCACGGTCTCGCCGCTCTCCATTCCACATCCGCGCAAGGTCTTTGGCTTCGACCCGCGTCCACACAGCACAAGCTCAATCAACACACGCTCACTCAGCACACGTCCACTCAACAAAACCATGATTCCTCTCCACCACCCGTTTACGGCGCACGAAAAGTTAGTCCTTTAGACGGCCAGCCGGCCGCTCTGGCGCAGAATTCCAATTTTTCACGACGATAATTCGATTCCAGTTTGGCGCGTAAGACTCATTCGATAGTACGTGATCCGTGTTTGACTCGTTCCCGGAGCGTGCGGCTTTCCCGCCGCGGGCAAACAGACGCCGAAACGTCAGCATTTGGCGGGTGAGCAAATTAACTAACTGGTTAGTAAAATACTCCATAGCCCGTGTCCGTGGCAACTTTTTCCCGGCAACCTGAGCGTCCTTCGATGAGGGCATTTAAATTCTTACCTGAATCATGTTGAACAAAACGACTGCAAACCGATTTTCGCGTTTAACCGCTTGGTCTGGTTGCAATCGCAAATTCCCGCAAGGCTAACGCCCACATTCTTTTGCGGAGTTCTTCGGCACGGTCGAAAAACCAACGCCGAAACGGTTCGCGGCGCCCCTCTGGGGCGCATGGCTCTATTTGCCTCTTCACCCAGGACTGCGTCCGCTGCGGCGGACTTGTCCTCGGCTATTCTCGTGTTCCCCCTCCGGGGGAAGAAACCGGTTTTCATCCCTTTAGGTGGGCCGCAGGCCCATGGGGACACCGCTGAAAGCCTGCCCTGACAGCCCGTGGTTAAAGTCCTGACACCTGCGCGTAAGAGTTTTGGAATATCCACAGAAATCATTCGTAGAATTGAGTCATGTCGATGGGCAAGCGCCAAGACCGTAAGCGGCAAGAAGATTTGTGGGTGGCGTATACGGATATGGCCGAGGGGCCAGGTCACCCGTTTTATGTTCGCCTTAACGAAGTTCTTGACGGCGCAGGGTTCGACGCATTCGTGGAGAAGCAGTGCGA
>JBOGLX010000058.1:0-17570 GCA_050745765.1 Occallatibacter sp.
ATGGTGATCAACGCCATGCAACAAGAAGGATCAAAAGGCTCCCTGCGCGGCAAATTCAAACGCGCCGGCTGGGACGACCGATTCTTATTCAGGCTCTTGGAGATGTTTTGAAATGCGTCTGCCCTGACGGCGCGGGTTTGACGTATTGCGGCGCAGCAGAGACAATAGGAAAGTTGCATCCCTGCCGGAGTGGGCCTGTGGCGCAGCTGGGAGCGCGCTTCCATGGCATGGAAGAGGTCGTCGGTTCGATCCCGACCAGGTCCACCATAAATCAATAACTTACAGTGAGTGCCTTTTCAGTTTTTGGTAGTCTCGAGATCAAGGCCAAGCTGACGCGGACGACCTACCCCACCGGATTCGAAGTATCCCTCTCAGAGCTGGCCAAACTCAATCCGACGCCACATATCTTCCACGGCGATTGGAACTACTCCGTGCACCCATAATAAAAACGCGCTTGTGCAGCTATTCATGCGCCGGCCCTTAAGGTCGCAGCTACGCGCGACAGCACGCCGTGACAAAGCTCATTGACAAGATTGCAAAACCATGCGGGAACAAAGATCATGGAGACACATGACTCTTCAGGAGAAACTCGGTGCGTTGGCCGGAACCGAACTATTCGGCGCAGCGGCCGGCGCCGCGCTATGCGAACTTGCAAAGAATTCGCGAGAGCGGTCTCTGACGCGGGGGGAGATCCTCTTCTCTAAGGGAGACAAGGCGAATGGACTGTTTGTGGTTGTCTCCGGAATGTTGCGCGCTTTTCGTCAGACGCGCGATGGACGCGAGCAAACCATGCACGTAGAGGGCCCGGGCGCAACGCTTGCGGAGGTTCCTGTATTTGACGGCGGAACGTATCCCTCGACAGTACAGGCGGAAACAGATTCAGTTGTGCTGTTTGTTCCTCGCCAGTCTATGCGTCTTTTCCTGACGGAGAACCCGGAAGCGGCTCTGGCGGCATTGGCGGTTCTCGCACGCCGCCTACGGAAAGTGTCAGGGCTGGCCGAGCAACTCGCACTAAAGGATGTGGCGCAAAGATTAGCAGTCATGCTGGCGAAAGAGGCGGTGAGCCAGGCTGGAGAGTTGACGGACGGCATCTCGTTTTCGCTGCCCCTGCCGCACCAGAGCATCGCCGCGCGGCTCGGCTCGGTTCGCGAGGTGATAACCCGGCAATTGCACAAGCTCATCGACGATGGGGTGATCTCTGCGCGGGGACGGCGCATTACGGTGCTCGATGCAGCCAGGCTGCGGAAGCGCGCCGAACTGGAGAAGCCTGCAGCCCAGAATGCTCAAGATCGTGCACGGTGAGCGCCAAGATAGGTCTTCAGCGCAACGGCGTTATTGTGCTCCGTATCGTGAGAGCTGAACAGCAGGGCTGAGAATCGGCTCCAGAGCCTCGGGATTCGCATCCAATTCCGCAAAATAGCGGCGCTGAAACTCATTCCACTTCGCCGGTTCGTGGCTAAACCACTGCCGCAGCTCCGTACTGGGCGCGGCATCTTTCATCCAGGCGTCAAGATGCAGGGCTTCTTTACGAATGCCGCGCGGCCAGAGCCGCTCAACCAGAAAGCGAACCCCATCTTTCGACGGTTCTGCCTTTTCGTACACTCGCTTGAGTCGAGACATGGCGTGTTCTCCCTTCGCGATTTATGCCCTGTGACTTATGTCACGGCGTCCGCCGCCGGCGACCTCGTACCCTCGTAGTGAAAGCCGACTCCTGCTCAACGATTGGAAGGCGTTTATGCAAATTCACAATGTACATGAGCTGATTACGTTTGACAACGGGAAGGTCTCCCCAAAGGTGCTGATGAATCGTCCCGGCTACCGGCTGGTAGTGTTGAATCTGCGCCGCGGGCAAAGTGTGCCGGAACACGCCAATAATGAGATGGTTACGGTGTATGCCATCTCCGGCCGCATCACGTTTTATGAAGCTGGGGCTCCGTTCGAGCTACGCTCTGGCCATGTGCTATTTATCGAAGGCGGGACGCCGCATTCGTTGGAGGCGCATGAAGACTCCACGCTGTTGGTGGTGGCAGCCGGCCCCGCCGCGTTAAGCGGAAATCCGGAGTTGGATCTGCGTGAAGTTCCGCGTCCACAGCGGCATCCGTTGGTGTTTTCCAGATTCGATGCTCTCAGCATCGGCGAGTCGTTTGAAGTGATCAATGACCACGATCCTATTCCGCTGAACAAGCAGTTGAACACAATGCGCCCGGAGCAGGCGGAGTGGACTTATATTGTTCGCGGACCAGAGATGTTTCGCATTCGCATCCGCCGTATCGCTCCGTTGAGCGGTCAGGCATTCCCCGCGCCGGTGCAGCCGGAAGCACTGCTGGGAATTCATCGGTAGAACGGACGGCCGGAGGTTGGGCATTCGCCGTCAGGAAGGAGCAGGGCCATGGATCTGCCCGAACGCTGGACGCAATATGCGATCTTAACGCCGATAATTATATGAAAGCACCGCTCGAAAAGGAGTAACGCCATGCTGCTGCAGATTGGACAAAAACCAGAGCACGATTTCAGCGAACCGATCGGGTTGCTGGAAGATTGTCACAAGCGCATTCTCTACTTCATGCAGACGCTGGTGACACTCGCGGATTCAGCCGGCGCCACACCACTGAACGCGGATGACCGCAATGCACTGGAGCGGTCGCTATTCTACTTTCAAAATGCTGGCCCTCGACACAATGCAGATGAGGAAGAGTCCCTGTTTCCACAACTGCAAAACCACTCCGGTGCACACAGCGAACACCTCTTCGAGCGGCTCGCTTCACTGGCAAAGGACCACCGGCGGGCTGAAACCCAGCATTTCGAGATAGACGCGATTGGAAGCCGCTGGCTCTCTGCCGGCGTTCTCTGTTCCAGCGATCGTGCTCGACTGCGTGCCCTCGCCCATTCTTTATCGGATTTCTACGCACATCACATCGCGATTGAAGAAGAAGAGGTTTTTCCAGCCGCACGCCGCATCCTTTCGGCCGTCGAGAAAGAGACAGTGGGAAGGGCGATGGCGGAACGGCGCGGCATTCTGTGGCCGCATGGGTGAGGATGAGTTTGTAAACGTGGCATTGGGGGAAATCGAGAGACTCTATGACTGCATTTGATCCAGCACATAAGGCCGTTCATGATCCCGGCGATCGTCGTTTTCGAATCTGGGTACGACCGTCCATTCTGGCCGGGGTCGGTGTGACTGTCCTTTCAGTGGTGATCGCAGCCTGGATACAGTTCCTCTTCTTCGGTCTGCCTACAATTCCGCGTGTACCCCAGTTCTATCCCAGCAATTTTGGCGGCCCGCACGGCTTTCCGTTGTGGGTGCGCTTGAGCCACTTTCTCAACTTTCTTTTCGTCGCCCTGCTTGTTCGAAGCGGCCTCTCGATCCTGTTCGACCATCCGCGTCTCTATTTCAACGACGGTTGCACGCCCGGAAGCGAATGGCTCCGCGCAACACCGATCGAGGTGCCCCGCGACCGCGTCTGGACAGCTAAAGACGATGCTCGCTATCTCACACCTTTGGTCGGCACGCCAGGATATCGGCACACTATCGGCATTGCCCGCGTCTGGCACTTCATCAATGTGCATGGTTTTATCATCACCGGAGTTTTCTTTATCTCCATGCTCTTCAGTACAGAGCAGTGGAAACGTATCGTCCCGACGTCCCCCTTTGTGGTTGCGCAGGCATGGAGCACCTGGGTGTACTACGCGACGTTCCACCTGCCCATCGAGCCAGACGGATTTTATGGATATAACGCGCTGCAGCAGATCGCATATTTTTCAGTGGTCTTTGTCTTCGGGCCTTTGGCAATTCTCACTGGCATCGCCATGTCGCCTGCCGTCGTGAATCGCTTTCCCTGGTACGCAAAGCTATTTGGCGGCCGGCAGTCGGCACGCTCGATCCATTTCCTCACCATGCTCAGCTTCGTTGCCTTCCTCATCGTGCATGTCACCCTGGTGATTATGACCGGGTTCGCGCGCAACATGAACCACATCGTGCTGGGTACGGATACGCAGGGACATCTGGGAATATGGCTTGGCTTCTGCGGCATTGCGGTTGTAGTTCTCTCCTGGGTCGTCGCGCACTGGCTTTCTTGGACCTACCCGCGACGTTTGCAGCACGCGCTTAAAATAGTGACCTACCCGATGCAGTTGCTAACTCTCAATCGGCTTGTTCCGCAACAGAAATATGAAGAGAAAGATATCTCGCCATACTTCTGGCCCAATGGCAAGATGCCCATCTCCGACGAATGGAAGCGCATGGCAGAGAATGGCTTCCGCGATTTCCGACTTAAGGTTGGCGGGTTAGTGGAACATCCGGTCGAACTCTCGCTCGCAGAACTGGAAGAGCTGGGAGCAATGGAACACATCACAATGCATCACTGCATCCAGGGCTGGACTGGCATTGCGAAGTGGGGCGGGCTCCCGATGAAGAAGCTCATAGAGTTAGTGCGTCCACTCCCGGCAGCTCGCACCGTGGCGTTCTATTCGTTTGGCGAGGCGCTCTACGGCGGCCCCTACTATGACACACAGAGCCTTGAAAACGTGCTCAAGGCCGAGTGCCTGCTCGCCTCGCAAATGAACGGGAAACGGTTGGAACAAGTTTACGGTGCGCCCCTGCGGCTGAGGGTCGAGAATCAACTCGGCTACAAAATGGTGAAGTGGATCGAGAGAATTGATTTCGTGGAGTCGGAGAAACTGCTCGGCAAGGGGGAAGGCGGTAAGAACGAAGATGACGAATACTTTGATCTTCTGCCGAACATCTAATGCGAGGATCCCGCTCGTTCTCGCAGAGCCTCAATCATAAGGAGCATGGCTTGGACCATGTTTTGGCGCTTGTGAGGAAACTGCGCCTGGGCTGGCTGCTGCTCCACTTCCCGCCGCGATTTGTGCGGGCCATCTACGTCTCTATCAACGGCTTCGTGACAATCGGGTTGCTATCGCTGCTGGCGCTCCTCACTGGCAGTCCGTTTGTCTTCCCATCTCTTGGGCCGACGGCCTACCTGGTCTTTTTCTCGCCGCTCGCGGACGCGTCAACCCCTCGAAACACCATTCTGGGGCACGCGATTGGGTTGGTCTGCGGCTATCTCGCTTTCGTGGTCACAGGCGCCGGAACTGTGCCGTACGGGGTTCATCCGGGCATCTTCTGGCCGCGAATTCTGGCGGCTGCGCTCTCACTTTCCGCAACGGGAGCCGCGATGGTTCTTACTCGCGTCAACCATCCGCCCGCCGGTGCGACTACGTTGATTGTTTCTCTGGGAATCATCGCTAAGCCCCATGAGCTGGTCATCATCGAAATCGCAGTATTTCTGCTTACTGCTCAGGCTCTGCTGATCAATCGATTGACCGGGCTGCCGTACCCTATCTGGAATGACTTGCCGAGCAAGAGTACTGCGGAAAAAACACAGGAGTAAGTTGATTTTGCGCCACGTACGGCACGACTAAAGTCGTGCCCTTTCAAAACCGGACTTCCGCCACGGGCTATTAAGCCACTTGAACGGCTGGCGCCAAAGCCGGAATCAAAGAGAACCGCGGAAGGGACGATGCTGGAGGGTTTTGTAGTAGACTTTTATTCTTCGTGAGGTGAATTGAATGATCCAGGTCGCTCGTAGCGTCTCCAAAGTACTGTTTTTTTTCTTGCTTGCGTGTTGCGCAATGCGTACTGAATATCTTTCAGCTCAAGGTACAGAGGCCCCACGGATCGTGCAAAAGGACGGCCGCTACGCGCTGCTGGTGGATGGCCGGCCTTACCTGATTCTAGGTGGCCAGATTCATAACTCCAGTGCCTGGCCAAGCGAGCTGCCGCAGGTTTGGGAATCCATGGCCGCATTGCACGCCAATACCATCGAGGCTCCGGTGTACTGGGAGCAGTTCGAACCGCACGAGGGACAATTTGACTACACCAACGTCGACCAACTCGTAGAGGGGGCGCGCGCACATGGTTTGCACGCCATACTGCTCTGGTTCGGCACCTGGAAGAACGGCAACATGCATTATGTGCCCGCATGGGTGAAAAGCGATCCGGTGCGCTTTCCCCACGTCATCCGGCCCGATGGCGAGCCGATCGATGTGCTTTCGGCCAACTCGCGCAACAACCTCGAGGCTGACAAATCCGCGTTCGTCGCCCTGATGCGTCATCTCAAGCAGATTGACGGCGACGCGCATACGGTCCTGCTGATTCAGGTCGAAAACGAGTCGGGGATCATCGGCAGCGTGCGCGACAACTCCGCCGAGGCCAACCGCGAGTTCGCGGAACAGGCGCCCGGCGATTTGCTCGCCGCGGCACACAAGCAGCCGGGTACATGGACGCAAGTCTTTGGCGCTGACGCCGACGAGATTTTTCAAGCCTATTATCAGGCAAAGTATATTAACGAAATCGCCGCAGCGGGCAAGCGCGAGTTCGACATTCCCTGCTACATCAACGTGTGGCTCGACTACCCGCCTCCCGAGTTGCCGCAGCGAAAATTGGACATGCCAGGCATCGCTTACCCCAGCGGCGGCGCGGTGCAAAAGATGATCTGGCTGTGGCGGGCCATAGCTCCCTCCATCGATTTGGTCGCCCCGGACATCTATACGGACGATTCGCAGCTCTATCGCGATACTCTGACAACCTACGCACGGCCCGACAACCCGCTCCTGATCCCGGAAACAGGACGCGATGACAGCTTCGCGAAGTTCTTCTTCTATGCGCTGGGAGACGGCGCAATGGGCTTCTCGCCGTTCGGCGTCGATCAGACTGGCTGGAACATTCTAGGCAATCAACCGTGGAAGCGCCACAGTTACAACTTCGAGCTCATCGGTCCGATGAGCCGGCAGATTGCCGAACTGGAGTTCCAGGGCAAGCTCAAGGCGGCCGTCGAAGAGCCGGGCCAGGCAACCCAGGAGCTTGACTTCGGCGAGTGGCAGGCCACGGTAGCGTTCGGATTCCCGCAGCCCGATGGCCGCCCAGCGCCGGGCACCAAAGATGCGCACGCCGCCGCTCTTGTGGCCCAGCTGGGGCCAAATGAGTTTCTGGTCACCGGTGTGGATGCAAGCGTCATTTTCCACCTTCCCGGAAAACTGCCTTGGATTCGCAGCGAGATTGTGACCGCCCAGCAGGGAACCTACGAAGCGGGTGTCTGGAAGCCGCTGCGGCTCTGGAATGGCGACGAGACGGACCGCGGTCTTTGCTTCCACGAGAGGCCGGAAGTCGTGCGGGTGACCATGGGCCGCTTTTAATGCTTCGGACCGCGATCTGCCGCGAGCGTGGTTCACACGCCTCGCCGTCGCCGCCGGCGCTGAGCCCGGAGGTGCGACCGGACCGGCCACTCGCCGGGCATGAGCCGCTAATCAGGCTGACGTTCAAAATAAACAGGCCCGCGCCGCTCCCACGGTGTATTCTCTTCTCGGCCTATGAATACCCGTTTCTTCAAGCTTCTTGCTCTTAGCTCTCTTATCGCGGCTATTGTTCTTGCCGCCGCCCAACAATTGCCGAAGCCGAATCCGAAAGACACCGAAGTCTGGAAACCTGTGCCTCCCGTGGTTACCCCCGGCGCCACAGATTCAGACCCGCCCTCGGACGCAATCGTCCTCTTCGACGGCAAGAATCTCGACGAATGGGTCTCCGCCCAGGACCACACGCCTGCTAAATGGTTCGTGCACGATGGCGTCGTGACCGTGAACAAGGCGCCCGGCGTGGGCAACATCGAAACCAAGCAAAAATTCAAAGACTACCAGCTACACATCGAGTGGCGTATTCCGCCAGGCATCACTGGCAGCGAACAGGCGCGCGGCAACAGCGGCGTCTTCCTTGCCTCCACCGGTCCGGGCGACGATGGCTACGAGCTCCAGGTTCTCGACTCCTACCAGAACAAAACCTATGTCAACGGCATGGCCGGCAGCCTGTACAAACAAAGCATTCCCCTGGCCAACGCCGCGCGTAAGCCGGGCGAGTGGCAGTCTTACAACGTCATCTGGACCGCGCCGGGTTTCAACCAGGACGGCTCGCTCAAAACGCCCGCCTACGCGACCGTTTTCTGGAACGGCGTACTGGTTGACAACCATTTCGAGCTGAAGGGACAAACGCTCTACATCGGCAAGCCGTTCTACAAGGCCTACGACCGCGCGCCCATCAAGCTCCAGGCCCATGGGGACAAGAGCGCGCCCATCAGCTACCGCAACATCTGGGTCCGCGAACTACCCTAGGTCTCTGACAGGATGGTTTTGAACCTTTCGATTGCCAATCCCAGGTCCCAAAATCGGGGACCTGGGGCACCCTCGGTGGTACAAGTTCAAATGGCAGGCACCGCATAAAGCGGCTCGCGGCCCTGGCGGCTGTTGCTCTGGCAATCTTTCCAGGGTGCGGCGCAGTCGTCGTCACCACTTCCGGCCAGTCCGGCACGCTCTCTTCAAAGAGCTACACGGTCAGCGTAAGCGCAACCTCCGGTTCCATCGCCCATCAACTCGGGATCGACGACACGGTCACGCCCTGATCGGCGGTGAGCAGGCGCTCCGCCACGGCTTCGACAATCTGCTCATGCACTTCGTCGATGTTCAGGTCGCCCTCGATCGGCACAACACGCCCGGGTTCGCGTGCCGCAATCTCGCGGTACTTCTGCCAGACGCGCCGATAGAACGCGTCTTGCTCGGCCTCAAAGCGGCTTTCGTCTTTGCCGGTGCGCGCTTCGGTGCGCACATTGCGCCGGCGCGCCCGCCCGAGCGACGCTTCGAAGCCGGGCAGAAGCAGCAGAGTCAGATCTGGCTCGACGCCGCCGCAGACCAGCCGGTGCAGTTCGAGCACGGCCGCCGAGCCAAGCTCGCGTCCGCCGCCCTGGTAGGCCTCGGTCGAGTCCGTGAACCGGTCGCAGACCACGATCCGCCCTGCGTCGAGCGCCGGTCCGATCACTTCGGCAATGGCCTGGGCGCGGTCGGCAAACATCAGCGCCATCTCCGTCATGGGCGCCAACCCCGCCGAGCGGGAATCGAGCAGAATCTCGCGGATGCGGTCGCCCGCAGCCGTCCCGCCGGGCTGGCGGGTGAGCACCGGCGCCAGGCCACGCCTTTCCAGCCAATCCGCCAGGCGCTTGATTTGCGTAGTTTTACCCGAGCCATCGAGACCTTCGAGCGTAATGAACAGACCGCGCGGCATGGGCTTCAGTCTACCATCTGCAGTGGATTGTCAAATGAAGAGCGCTTCGTTTCGAAACGTCGAATGCAGTGCAACTTCACACCCCCAAAAGGGTTCTAACAAGCATGCACTGGACACGCCCAGGCGCTCCGGGCATGATCTAAGGCTTAGCCAGGGAGGTATTTCTATGAAGGTACTTCGTTCCGCGCGCTGGCTCCTGCTGGCGCTCATTGTCTCTCTGATCCCCGCCACTTCACATGCGGGAGTATTCATCAGTGTGGGCTTCGCGCCGCCGGTCATGCCGGTTTACGTGCAGCCTCCGTGCCCTGAACCCGGCCTGATGTGGACGCCCGGCTACTGGGCCTACGGTCCGGACGGCTACTACTGGGTCCCCGGCGCATGGGTTCCAGCGCCTTACGTGGGCGCACTTTGGACCCCCGGCTATTGGGGTTGGGGGAGTGGCTTCTACATGTGGCACCCCGGCTACTGGGGCCGCCACATCGGCTATTACGGCGGCATCGACTATGGCTTCGGCTACTTCGGCATCGGCTTCGTGGGCGGCATGTGGCATGGCCGCGACTTTGAGTACAACACTGCGGTGATGCACGTGAACAGGGCGGTCATCCACAACGTCTACGAAAACCGCACGGAGATCGACCGTTATACGGTGGCGCGAGGCAGCCACGTGGCTTACAGCGGCGGGCGCGGCGGAATTAACCATCCACCCACTGCCGGGGAGCGCGCGGCTGAACACGAGCAGCACATGGGGCGGACGTCGTTCCAGACGCAGCACGTTAACGCGGCCATGCACGACCACAACGCCTACGCGCGGGTCAACGGCGGTCATCCACGCAATGTGGTAACTTCGCGGCCGCTGGGTGGAGAGTCGCGGTCGGCGGCGCGGCCGACGAACCAGGTGCGGCCTAATGAAAACAGGGGCGGGCAAAATCCGCTCTACGAATCGCACCGGGGCCGGGCGGCTCCTCAGGCTCGCGAAAACCGCGCAACGCCGCAGCCCCGCGAAAACCGCGCAACGCCGCAACCTCGCGAAAACCGCGCCGCGCCGCAGCCTCGCGAAAACCGCGCAACGCCGCAGCCTCGCGAAAACCGCGCAACGCCGCAACCCCGCGAAAACCGCGTAACGCCGCAACCCCGCGAAAACCGCGTAACGCCGCAGCCTCGCGAAAACCGCGCAACGCCGCAGCTCCGCGAAAACCGCGCCGCGCCGCGCCCACATACCGAGTCCAAGCCCCAGCGCGACGATCATCCGCGTCGATAAGCGGCGAGGCGGCGCAAGGAAGCCGCGATGAACCGGGAAGTTCGCGGCTTCACAACTTCGCGGGGACGGGAGATTGAGTTCTGCCGTCTCCGCGGATCGCTTTTCCCGGAGGGCCTTGCGGATCGCGATTCTACTTTTTAACCCAGACTTTGGGCTCGACCGAAAAGCCCGGCCGCAGCTCGTGATTGGCATCTTCTTTAGCCAAATCTACGAAATCGATGCGCACGGGAAGCCGCTGCACCACCTTCACGTAATTGCCGGTCGCATTTTCAGGCGGAAAGAGCGAGAGCATGGATCCGGTGGCTCCGCCGATCTGAGTCACGCGGCCCTTGTAGGTCGTTCCTGTCGCGTCCACGCGAATGTCCACGGACTGACCGGCGCGCATCTTCTTGAGTTGCGTCTCCTTGAAGTTCGCGGTCACCCACAGGTCGTCAAGCGAAACCAGCGTGAGCAGATTCTGTCCCGCAGCCACGTTCTCATCCACCTGCACACTCTTGCGCGTGATAATGCCGTTCACCGGAGCGACGATCTTTGTGTAGCTCAGGTTAAGCTTCGCCTGGTCCAATTGCGCCTGAGCCTCCGCCACTTGCGCAAGAGCCTGCTTGGCTCGCGCCGACTGCGCGGCCACCTGCTTCGGCCCCGTTTGAGCGTACTTGAGCATGGCCTGTGCCTGCGTTTGCCGCTCGTGGGCTACGCGCACCTCGTCGGCTGCGGCCTGCTCGGTGGCCAGTGCGTCGGCCACCGCCGCCTGGCTCGCCTCTTCCGCGGCAAGGGCCGCGTCGTACTGCTGCTTGCTGATCACATCCTTCTCGACCAGCGGCTTGTAGCGTTCCAGGTCCGACTGCGCCTTGAAGTAATTGGCCTTGGCTTGCGTCACTCGCGCGGTGGCCGCGTGCAGTTGTTCCTGCGCCTGCTCGATGGCGGCCGTGGCGCCGGACACGTCGGCGCCGGCCGAACGCAGGTTGCTCCCGGTGTTGATGCTGGTGATGGGCACGTTCACATTGGCCGCCGCGGCAGCCGCCTGCGCGCTGGCCAATGTCGCCTGCGCCCGCTCCACCGCGACTTCAAGGTCGCTGGGGTCCAGGTCGAGAATCGGATCCCCCTTGTGCACCAACTGGTTCTCTTCGACGTAGACCTTGGTCACGTGGCCCGCCACGCGCGTGCTCACCTGGATCAGGTTGCCGTTCACCTGAGCGTCGTCCGTATCTTCACTGAACGTGGAACGCCACCAGATGCCCAGAGCAACCAGCACAACGATCGCCCCGGCGGCGATCAGAATGCCCCGGCGCCGCTTGGGCCGCGCGATCTCGGTTTCTGCCACCGGCGCTTCTTCGTCCGGCAATGGAGTCGGGTCAGCCACGATTACTTACCTCCTAGATAGTTCTTGTAGTTCTCCGCTTCGCCCAGAGCCCGCGCCAGGCTCAGCTTGGCCACGTTGTCGCGATAAAGGCTGGTTACATATTGCTCGTCGGCCTGGGCTACGGACTGCTGCGCTTCGCTCACAGCCAGATTGTCGCTCACGCCGTTCGAGTAGCGCTCCTGCGCGTCTTTCAGAGCCTCGTTGGCAAGGTCCTCGCTGGAGCGCGCTACCTCAACCTGCTTCTGCGCCGACCCAATGTCCAGCAGCGCGTCGCGCACGTCGGCGTCAATCTGCGCCTTCTCGTCGCTGAGCCGCGCTTTGTCGGTATCGAGCTGCGCCTGCGCCGCCTGCGCCTCGCCGCGCAACTCAAACTCCTTGAAGACCGGCACGCTCAACGTTCCCGAAGCGTCCCCGGTTCCGTGCGAGTGGGCGAGGGTGGGACCGATGTCCCCGTAGTCTCCGTTGAACTTGACCGTCGGATAGCGGTCCGCAGTGGCCGCTTTGCGCTCCTCTTCGGCCGCCGCCGTCTGTTCGACCAGCGCGGCCAGATCCTTGCGGCTTGCCTCGGCCTGCTGGATCAGCTCACCGGCGTCGAGGCGGTCGTAGGGCGCATAGGGAACCGTGTCGGTCAGATTGAACTTCTGCGCAAGCGGCAGCCCGATGGTCCGCGCCAGCGCCAGCTTGTCCTTTTCAAGTGCGTCGCGGGCCACAATCAAGCGCTGCTCGAGCGTCTGGTAGTCCACGCGCGCGCGCAGCTCGTCCAGCTCCGGCGAGGTTCCCGCCTGGTGCCTGGCAACGGCCTGGTTCAGCGAGACCTTGGACGTGGCCACCTGGGCCTCGACGCTCGTGAGCTGCGCCTGGTCTGCCAGCACCAGCAGGTAAGCGTTGCCCACGGTCAGAATCACCATCTGCCGCGCGTCCTTGGCAGACAACTGCGCGGCGGCAAAGTTGTGCCGCGCCGCAAGGTAGGTGCGCAGCGAGTTTACGTCCACCAGCGACCAGCTCAGCGAAGCGCGCAGATCGGTATAGCCAAAAGGCCCGATGATCGTGGGAATGCCGGGAATGCGCAGCCCCTCGGCCGGCAAGTCGGTTTGCATCTCGGCCTCGGTGGCCTTGAAGTCGACCGTGGGCAAAAGCGACTGCAGCTGGCTCAGCCGCTGCGCTCGGGCGGTTGCCGTCTCAGTCCCGCTCAGAATGATTCCCAGGTTGGCCTTCAGCCCCCGCGCGATCGCATCGTCGAGAGAAAGGTCAATCGGCTGGGGAGAAACTTTGCCCGTAGCCACGCTGCCCTGAAAGCTCGAAGCCGCAGGTCCGGAGGACGGCGCCGCGGAGGCGCTGGGCAGCGTCTGCGCGCACAAATTTCCGGCAGCCGCAACTGCAAGCGCCGCGGCCAGCCCGCAAGCGCAGAAAAATGCGGCGTTCCCGCCCGAATGGAGTGATGGAATCAAAACTTTTTCAACTCACAAGGAAAAAAGTCCGCAAGAAATGTACGCCCATAATGGATGCGTCACATGGGCGAAGGCTTCTAAATCTAGTGTATCGAATGTGGCTCCGGCCTTGGGGACACGATTCGACATAACGAGATCGCGCCTTAGGTATCCCGTGGATGTCGGCGCCTCCGAAAACTGAAGCAATCGCGCCGCAAACCCGCCGAGACCGGATCAGGAGCGGGAGCCCTGCGCGAAAACAGAGAGCGTTTTTTGCCATCCATTCACATCGATCCCCGTTCAAATGCCTTATTTATTGATACATGAACGTTTGTGTCTCCCCGGTTCCACCATTGCCCGAACGCTGTAGACTGCCATCGGGGCCTACGAAACGCAAGAAAATGCCGCGAAGCAACCACAAACTCAAGCTCTTCAACGGCCGCGACCACTCCTGGATGCAATTCAACCGGCGCGTCCTCGAGGAGGCTGAAGACCCCTCGAATCCCTTGCTCGAGCGCGTCAAGTTTCTGGCCATCACCGCCTCCAATCTTGACGAGTACGTCGAAGTCCGGCAGGCCGGACTGATGCAGCGCATCGAAGACGGTTACCGCGAGCCGGGCTACGACAGACTGCGGCCGGAGGAGTCGCTTGCGGGACTCACCGCGGACATTCACGAGTTTGTGGCCGCCCAGTACCGCTGCTGGAACCAGCAACTGCTCCCCGACCTGCGCAAACGCGGCATTCGCCTGCTGGACTGGGAAGAGCTCGACGCGCCGGCCCGCTCTTTTGCGCAAGGCTACTTTCAGCGCGAAGTCGATCCGCTCCTCACCCCCATCTCCATCGACCCGGCGCACCCCTTCCCGCGCGTGCTTAACAAAGCCCTTTGCCTGGCGCTGCTGTTGCGCGCCAAGCGGCGCAGCAGCGGGCCCAAGGTTCTTGGCGTGGTCACCGTGCCGCGCGCGCTGCATCGCTTTATTCGACTGCCGGCCACTGACGGCAGCTTCGACTACCTGCTTCTTCAGGATTTGATCGTGCAGAACCTGGCCGGTATGTACCGCGGCTACGAAGTGCTCTCCTGCGCCGCGTTTCGCGTTACACGCAACTCCAACCTCTACTTCGAGGAAGAAGAGGCGCGCTCGCTGCTCGAGACCATCCGCGTGGAGCTGCACAACCGGCGCAAGGGCGACGCGGTGCGCCTCGAGATCGAGACCGGCGCGGACCCCGAAATCGTCGGGCGCCTGCGCGTGAACTTCGAGCTGGACGAGAGCCAGGTCTTCCACGGCGAAGGCCCCGTGAACCTCTCGCGGCTCATGTTTTTTTACGACGACGTCGAGCGGCCCGACCTTAAGTTCGCGCCCTTCACGCCCAAACCCCTCATTCTCAGCCGCAACTCTTCAGGTATCTTCGACGAGCTGCGCCATCGCGACATTTTGCTTCACCATCCGTACGATTCCTACGATCCCATCGTCGACTTCATCCAGCAGGGAGCGCTCGACCCCGCTGTAGTCACCATGAAGCAGACGCTCTATCGCACCAGCCAGGATTCGCCGATGTTTCAGGCCCTCACCGAGGCCGGCGCCACCAAGGAGGCCGTGGTGGTGGTCGAGCTAATGGCCCGCTTCGACGAGGCCTCGAACATCCGCTGGGCGCGCAGCATGGAAGATGCGGGCGTGCAGGTCTTCCACGGGGTCGTCGGCCTCAAGACCCACTGCAAACTGGCGATGCTGGTCCGCCGCGACGAGGACGGCGTCACGCGGCGTTATTGCCATCTGGGCACGGGAAACTACAACCCCGTCACCGCGCGCTTTTACACGGATTTGAGCCTGCTCACCAGCGATCCGCAGATCGCCGAGCGCGTGCACATGGTCTTCAACTATCTCACCGCACATGCCGAGATCGACGACTACAGGCCGCTTTTCGTCGCGCCCCTGACCATGGCGGAAAGCTTTCTGGGACTCATCCGGCGCGAGACCGAGCACGCCAGGGCCGGACGGCCTGCCCACATCGTCGCCAAGATGAATGCGCTGCTCGAGCCCTCGGTGATCGAGGCGCTCTATCAGGCGTCCCAGGCCGGTGTCGAGATCGATCTGATTGTGCGCGGGCTCTCCACTGCGCGGCCCGGCGTCAAAGGGCTGTCGGAGCGAATCAGGGTGCGCTCGATCGTCGGCCGCTTCCTCGAACACTCGCGCATCTACCGCTTCGCCAACGGCGGCAACGACGAAATCTATCTCGGCTCCGCCGACTGGATGCCGCGCAACCTCTTCGAGCGCTGCGAGGTCGTCTTTCCCGTCCGCGATTCCGCGGCTCGGGCCCGCATTCAGGCCGAAATCCTCCCTGCCTATCTCGCCGATACCGTGAAGGCGCGTCTGCAACAGCCCGACGGCACTTATCTTCGCGCCAGTAAAGTCCTCAAGGACGCGCCGCCGTTTTCCAGTCAGGATTTTCTTATCCAACTGGCCGAAGGCAAGACCGACCTTGAAGCGATCCCCGCGCCGCCCGGCGCAAAGCCGCCCGCAAAGGCCGCCAACCAAAAACCGCCGCCGTCGACTAGGTTTCTGACCGCTTGATTATGTACCAAATCCTGGGTGCCCCAGGGTTCGGCGCGTCTTTGTTTTTGCGCCTAACCTGGGATGGCTCAGATCTGAACCGGAACAAAATCACGCGATCAGTGACTGAGACCATCGGCGCGCAAAACGCTGCCGCATGCTTCAGGCTCTGCGGCTATTCCGGCGAGCCACGCCATCCGCGCACGTTTCTTTGGTAACCAAGCCCATAAAATCCACTCATGAAGTTCCTCTTAAGCTCCGATAAGCAAATTAGGCAAATTCTCAGCCTTGTGGAGGGCTCCATGTATTCGCTTCGCTTTCCCCGTCCTTCCCCCCGACGGATCCGCGTGGACTCTTGGCCTGCCCGGGCTGCTGTGCTAGCCCTTCTGCTGGTCATGGCGCTGCCCGCGTGGGCGGCGGCGCGCGCCGTCAAATCGAGGGTTCCGCCCGTCTATCCGGAGATCGCCAAACGCATGGGGATCGAGGGCGAGGTACACATTGCCGCCACCGTGAATGCGGACGGCAAAGTGACCGGCGTGAAGGAAGTGAGCGGGAATCACATCCTCTCGCTGGCCGCTGAGGACGCCGTGCGCAGGTGGAAGTTTGATCCCGGTTCGGGCACGGACACGGTCGAGATCGCCATTAACTTCGCGCTCAACCAGTAAGCTCCAGACACGGACCGTGCGCAGGAACGGAGCAGGCAAACCTGCCTGTCCCGCGCGATCTGTGTGCGGATTTTATGGCTGTTCGATAGTAGCTGTACCCAATGCTCCAGTAGCTGTGCCCAATGCTCCGTGCCCGATCCATGCGACTCTTTTCTGTCGCATGGGTGTGACGCCGCCCAGCGACGCCATGGACCTGCCCACGCAGGTGACGCAGGAGGCGCCGCTCTACTCTGACCTGAAGGTGTTGCAGATTCCGGTGCGCGGGCTGCGTGCCGGCGACACGCTCTTAGCCCCATCCTCAAGGAGAACGCCGAAGAAGTCCTGGTTTGACGTTCAGAAGACCCGGCTTGATGTTCCAACAGGCTGTTCGCCCGCCAACTCGCCAACCCCGCTTGAGCGGGAGCCAACCCGCCGCATTTGTCCAGCAAAACCGGCGGGATGCGCGTTTCCGGGGACGCATCCAGTGATTGGGGCGTACCTGCTGCCACTGAGCGGTCTGGGCCCTCCGGGCATTGGGAGGCCTGCCTGGGGACGGCAGAAAATCGTTTGCAGCACAGGCTGAATGTGCGAGGATACCGTTTAGCCACACCTTATGGAGCAAACTGCCTTGCGCCTTCCTCTATTGGCCGCGTGTCTGCTTGTCTGTTCACCATCCGCGTGGGCGCAGGAGGCGAAAGCTGCTGTTCCAGCGCCCGCGGCGGCGCCCTCCTATGCGGGAGAAGCCGGTATTGTGGAGCAACTGGAGAGCGTTTTCCGCTGCAACGCGGACGGCACGGGCACGCAGGACGTTCATATGGTGGCGAGGATACAGAACGAAGCCGGCGCACAGCAGATGTCGGTCATCACGGCTACCTACGCATCGGCGACACAATCGGCGCAGGTGGAGAGCCTGACCGTCCGCCATGCCGACGGCACGACGACTCGGAAGCCACGACCGTTGGCTAGGACATCTCTAAAACCGCTCCAGGTTTCTGACCGTTAGATTATGTACCAAATCCTGGGTGCCCCAGGTTCGGCGCGCCTTTGTTTTTGCGCCTAACCTGGGGTGGCTCAGATCTGAACCGGAACCAATTCACACAGTCAGTTACCTAGAGCAATTCCAGAGTAGGTGTATCCCGAAGACGCCGGCAAAATCTTCTCGCCCGTTTTGCATATAATTATGCCTCTTTGGCGCACAATTCTTAAGTAGAGGGTTCCGGGCATGGCAC
>JBOGLX010000059.1:0-1981 GCA_050745765.1 Occallatibacter sp.
AGATTGGACTGTGACCAACGATGGGGTTCTGCATCCGGAGATCAAGCGGCACTACATGCGCATCCGGCCGCCGGAGAGCGGCGAGGCATACGCTTGCGAGAGCAGCGGCACGGAAAAGATCCACTTAGAGAACCAGCCGCCGGGCGCGCGCGACACCTTTGAGGCGCGGGAGATTATCGACGCCGGCTTTCTGGAACTGGTGCGCTACGGCGTGCGCCGCGCCGGCGATCCGCTGATGGTGGACTCGCTCAAAGTTGTCGACGCGGTCCTGAAGCGCGATCTGCCCCAAGGCCCCGGCTGGCTGCGCTACAACTATGACGGCTACGGCAACCGGCCCGACGGCGGACCATTTCAGGGTTGGGGGCAGGGCCGCGTCTGGCCGCTACTCACGGGCGAGCGCGCCCACTACGAGCTCGCCGCCGGCAACGGCTTCGAGCAGCTCATCCGGACCTACGAGAACTTTGCCACCAGCGGCCAGTTGTTGCCCGAGCAGGTTTGGGACCAGGAAGACTTACCGGAAGCGAACATGCGGAGGGGTAAGCCGGACGGCTCTGCGCTGCCGCTGGTCTGGGCCCACGCCGAGTACCTGAAGCTTCTGCGCTCGGCGCTGGACGGCAAGATCTACGACCGCATCGACGCGGTCTACAACCGCTACTGCGAGCCGGAAGGCCGCGGGCGGGTGCGCCGCAAGCTTGAAATTTACAGCCGTCACCGGCCGATTCAGAAGATCGCGCCCGGCGAAACGCTGCGCATTCTCGACGACGCGGAGTTTGAAGCGGTGTGGAGCGACGACGCCTGGCAAACCACGCACACCGCGGCGTCGCGCGGCCGGGGCTACGCAGGCTTTAGCGCGGATCTGACTCCCGGCGCCGGGACCGGCGCGCTGGAGTGGACTATGCACTGGCCGGGCGAGGACCGCTGGCTTGGATACAATGTGAAAGTGAAGATTGAAGGCTAAAGTTCGCCGCGGCTCATCGGCGCGACATCGATTTGCAGCGCTGACGGAGCGCGGGTCAACCGAATGGAAGGAGTTGCGCAAACCAACATGAGTTCCAGTCTCGCATCGCTCTCACTCGATCAACTGTCTATCGACACGCTGCGGCTGCTCGCCGTGGACGCGGTGGAAAAGGCCAACAGCGGCCATCCCGGCGCGCCGCTGGGCTGCGCGCCCAGTGCTTACCTGCTCTTTCACAAGGTGATGCGCCACAATCCCGCGCATTGGAAGTGGTCAAACCGCGACCGCTTTGTGCTCTCGAACGGCCACGCCTCGGCGCTGCTCTACAGCTCGCTGTTCCTCTCTGGCTACGGCCTCACGCTCGACGATCTGAAAGGTTTTCGCCAATGGGACTCGCGCACGCCGGGTCATCCCGAGATCGGCTGCGTCCCCGGCGTGGAAGTGACGACGGGGCCGCTTGGACAGGGATTGGCGATGGCCGTGGGCATGGCCGCTGCCGAAAAACATCTGGGCGCGATTTACAACCGCCCCGGCTTCGACGTGGTGGACCACCACACTTATGTGCTGGCCGGCGACGGAGACATGATGGAAGGAATGTCGCACGAGGCGAGCTCGCTGGCCGGAACGCTGGGCCTGGGCAAGCTGATCGTCTTGTACGACGACAATCTCATCTCGCTCGACGGCCCCACCGATCTGAGCTTCACCGAGAACGTCTACAAACGCTACGAGGCTTACAACTGGCACGTGCAGCGGGTGATGGACGGCAACGATCTGGACGCGATCGAAACAGCCATCGAAGCAGCGAAGGCCGAAACCGGGCGACCGTCGTTCATCGCCGTGCGCACGGTGATCGGCTACGGCAGCCCCAGAGCCGGCACCAGCAAGGTCCACGGCGAGGCGCTGGGCGCGGCCGACACCGCGGCCACCAAAAAGTTCTTCGGCTTCCCTGAAGACCAGAACTTTTACGTTCCCGACGACGCGCTGGCGAACTGGCGCAAGGCCGGCGAGCGCGGCGCGGCCTTCGAG
>JBOGLX010000060.1:0-9818 GCA_050745765.1 Occallatibacter sp.
GACATCAGCAGTTCGTCCCCCGCTTCAAGAAACGTCTCGAAAAGCACGTGAATGGCTTCGTCCACACCGTTCGTGAGCGCCACTTGATTCGCATCGAGGCCCAGATGCGCGGCTACTCTCGCTTCCACCGGCTCGCGTTCCGGATAGCGCGTCAGGGCGCCTGCTGCGACGTGCGCGAGCGCCTCGCGAACGTTTGGCGAGCAGTCCAAGGTGTTCTCGTTAAAGTCCAGACGCAGCGCGTCGCGGCTGCCGAGCGGGGGATGATATTCCTTCATGGCTCGAATGCGCGCGCGAGGGGCTGGCGACAATACCGTTACGGCTTCAGGCACGGGGACCTCCTTGAATTCAGCCGTGCGCGAATGGCTTTGGCATGGCCAATGAGGCCTTCGGCTTCCGCAAGAAGCGCAGCCATCGGGCCGAGCGCGCGCACCGCTTTCGCCGAGTATTGCTGGACGGTGACAAGTTTCACGAAGTCATTCACGCTCAAGCCGCCGCGCACGCGCGCCATGCCGCCGGTTGGCAGTGTGTGATTGGGCCCGGAAATATAATCGCCCAGCGGTTGCGCGGACCAGCGTCCAACAAAAACCGAGCCGGCATTTCGCACCCAGTCGAGATCGCCTGGATCGTCGACAGTGAGATGCTCCGCTGCGATTCTGTTGGTGATTGCGCGCGCTTCAGCGGCGCTCGCGGCCAGGATCACGAGACCGTTCCGGTCCAAGGCAAGCCGCGACACTGGATTTTCGCGGCTCTGCATTTTGCTTTCGGCGATTACCTCTTTGGCTAGGTCGTCGCGGGTGGTAATGAAGACGGCGAGGGCTTCGGGATCGTGCTCGGCTTGCGCAACCAAGTCGGATGCAATATCGGAAGCACGGCCCCGATCGCTGGTGACGACGATTTCCGTGGGACCGGCGAGCATATCGATGGCGCAGTCGAAGGCGACCAGACGCTTGGCCGCGGTGACGTACAGATTTCCGGGGCCGGCGATTTTTTCAACGCGCGCAATTGTTGGAGTTCCATAAGCAAATGCGGCGATGGCATGCGCGCCGCCCACGCGATAGAACTCACGAATGCCGAGCATGTGTGCGGCGGCGAGAGCCTCAGGCGCGGGCCTGGGCGAGACCACAACGATGCGCTCGACGCCCGCCACCTGCGCCGGAATTGTGGTCATCAACAGCGTGGAGGGCAGCGGATTACGCCCGCTGGGAACGTAACAGCCAACCGAGGCGAGGGAACGGATGATCTGGCCGGTTGTAAGGCCCGGCAATGGCGAGCGGCTCCACGATTTTGGAAGCTGGCGCTGGGCGAAACCGCGAATCTGCGCGGCTGCCTTGGAAAGAGCCTTGCGAAGCGCGGGATCGAGCGCATCCCAAGCTGTCGACATTTCCGCTGGCTCAACTCGCAGCGCCTCCGCGCGCGGCAGTCCGTCGAATTTCGACGCGCAACGGAGCAGCGCGCGATCGCCGTTCCTGCGAACATCGGCAACGATGCGCCTGACCGCGGGCATCACGTTATCGAGCGCGGCCCCGCCTCTGCGCTCGAGAGCGGCCAGTACTGCTTCGGCGGACTGAGCGCCGCGGCCTTTGGTGCGGATCAGCTTCATTCGCGCATCCTGTTCAGAGAACGACCTTGTTGAGCGGATATTCGACAATGCCCGCTGCCCGCGCGGCTTTCAGGCGCGGAATCACATCGCGGGCAACACGCTCTTCCACGATGGTATTCACGGCTACCCATTCCGAATCCTTCAACTGCGAAACCGTAGGGGAATTCAGCGAGGGGAGAACGGAAAGCACGTTTTCAAGATCCTCGCGCCTGACGTTGAGCATGAGTCCGACCTGCGCCTGCGCATCGATTGCTCCTCGCAGCATGAGCGCAATCTGGTCGATCTTCTGACGTTTCCACGCATCGGCAAGCGCGGCTTTGCCGGCGATGAGGTGGGTTTCGCTCTCCAATACAGTGTCAATGATCTTCAGATGGTTGGCCTTGAGCGAACTACCGGTCTCGGTGACTTCAACGATGGCATCGGCGAGCATGGGCGGCTTGACTTCCGTCGCGCCCCAACTGAATTCCACCTTTACATGAACGCCTTTCGAAGCGAAATAGCGCTTGCTTACTTCAACCAGTTCGGTGGCGATAATTTTGTCTTCGAGATCTTCGGCTTTTTCGAAGCCGCTTGCCTCCGGCACGGCGAGCACCCAGCGCACTTTGCGCCGGCTCTGCTTGGCGTAGGTGAGCGTGGTGACGCTGGCCACGTCGAGGCCGCTCTCGACGACCCAGTCGATGCCCGTCAGTCCCGCGTCAAGAACGCCGTGATCCACGTAGCGCGCCATCTCCTGCGCGCGAATCAACATGCATTCGATCTCGCTGTCGTCGATCGAAGGAAAATAGGAGCGCCCATCGGCATAGATATTCCAACCAGCCCGTTTGAAGAGCGCAATGGTCGCTTCCTGCAAACTGCCCTTGGGAAGTCCGAGACGAAGTTTGTCAGCCACGGCCGGCCTCCGTCTTCTGCATTCCGAGAGCATTCGCAAATGCAATCGGGCGCGTGAAGCAACTCACTGTGCCCTCGTGACAAACCAATCCGTCGCCTTCCACTTCGACGCGAAACAGCAGCGCGTCGTTGTCGCAATCGGTTGCGGCGGAGACCACGCGAAGCCGGTTGCCGCTGGTCTCGCCCTTCATCCACAGCGTCCGGCGCGTGCGGCTCCAGAAGGTCACATAGCCGCTTTCGAGCGTCCTCGCGTAGCTGGCCGCGTTCAAAAAGCCCAGCATCAGCACCTCGCCTGTGCGCGCATCCTGCACGATGCCGGCAACCAGGCCGTCCATCTTGTCAAAATCGATTTTTGCTTCGCTGCTCATTTTCTTTCCTGGCATGGGTTGAGATTTGTGACAACAAAAAGCCCACCAGCGTCAATCGCCGGCGGGCCTGGGTGTTTCTTTCCGATCTCTCTGGCCGTCTAATCGAGGCCATAGCAGTCCGCCGGCATGGAGGTCCCATGATGATGGTGGTGACCATGATGGCGGTGGATCTGCATCAATCACAAAGCTAACGGCAACGGCGGCGGTCTGTCAAATGTTTTCCTTGCGGCGGGCTGGCGCCTGAGCAGAGAATGGAGCCGTGCGTAACCGCGCGATGTACGCGGCAATGGCAGCGGCGATTCTGGGCGCAAGCCTGATGTGCGCGCCGCGACAGGCGCCGGCCGCAATTGGGAACTGGGCCAAGACGCGCGCGCTTCCGGCGCCCGAGGACCGCGTGGACATCAATCACGCCAGCGTCGAAGAACTGATGAAAGTCCCCGGCATGACGCGCAGTTGGGCCGGGCGCATTGTGCGCTTCAGGCCCTACCGCGCCAAAACGGACCTGCTGCAGCGTGGCGTGGTAACGAGCCAGGTTTACAGCCGCATAGAGGACTACATCGTCGCGCACCGGGACAAGCGGTAAATTCCTTCAACTGCTCAAGCGCAATCTTCGCGCAGCGTTCTTGGCTTGCTGAACCTCTCCAGCAGCGTGCTCAGAACGACGTAAAGCACAGGGATAAACCCAAGGTTCAGCACCGTCGACAAGAACATGCCGCCAACGATGGCGGTGCCCACCGATTGCCGGCCCAGCGCGCCAGCGCCCGTGGCAAAGACCAGCGGCAGCACGCCGAGAATGAAGGCGAACGAAGTCATCAGAATCGGCCGCAGGCGCAGTTCGGCTGCCTCAATGGCCGCTTCCGTGATGGAGCGTCCCTTGCGCCGCAACTGCTCCGCGAACTCGACGATCAAAATCGAGTTCTTGGCCGCCAGGCCAATCAGCATCACCAGGCCGATCTCGCAGTAGACATCGTTGGGGAAGTGGCGCAGGGCGACCAGCCCCAACGCCCCCAGAACCGCCATCGGCACAGCCAGCAGAATGATGAAGGGCAGCGCAAAGCTCTCGTAGAGCGCTGAGAGCGTTAGGTACACCACCAGGATGCCCAGCCCAAAGATCACCATCGCCTTGCCGCTCGATTCGATCTCTTCGAGCGCAATTCCCGTCCACTGATAGCTCATGCCCGGCATCATGATCTTCTTCGCCAGCGTCTCCATTGCCGTCAGCGCCTGGCCAGAGCTGACGCCCGGCTTCGGCTGTCCATCGATCTCCGCCGATCGGAACAGATCGTAGTGGCTGATCACTTGCGGCGCCGACGACTGCTGGATCGACACAAGGTTATCGAGCGAGACCATCTGCCCGCCGCTGGTGCGCACATAGAACTTGCGCAGATCGCTCGGATTCATGCGGTCCTTCGCATCCGCCTGCACGTAGACGCGATAAGACCGGTTGTTGAAGTCGAAGTCGTTTACGTACTCCGACCCCATGAACACGCTGAGCGTCGAGCTGATCTGATCCAGCGTCACGCCCATCATCTTCGCCTTGTTGCGGTCGATCGACACCAGCAGCAACGGATCGTTCGAGGTGAAGCTTGTGTAGAGATTCGCGATCTCCTTCGACGTCATGCTCGCGCCGATAATCTGGTGCGCCACGCGGTCCAGATCGCCAAGCGTGTCCCCACCCAGGTTCTGAAGCTCAAAAGCAAAACCGCCATAAGCTCCCAGGCCCTGAATCGGCGGGGGCTGCACCAGCTCAACCAGGCCGCCGGGGACTCCAAAGAGTTCCGGCGCCAGCTTCTTCTGTATCTCGGCCGCCGTATGCTCCGGCCCTTCCTTCGTGCGCTGGTCCTGAGAAATCAGCGGAACGAAGATCAATCCAAAGTTCGGCGCGCTGCCGCCGGTCAGGCTGAAGCCCATCGCGGCAAAGGTTCCATACACGTCCTTGTCCTGCCGGATGAGCTGCGTCGCCCGGTCCGCAACCGCGTCCGTATAGCCGAGCGAAGCGCCAGGAGGCGCCTGCACGATGCACATCAGGTAGCCCTGATCTTCGTTCGGCAAAAATGCGCTGGGCACATGCTGGTAGAGATACACCGTTGCCGCGAGGCCCACGAAAAAGAGCAGTAGGGCCACGTACCGCAGGCGCAGCGCCACGTGAATGAAGCGTGCATAGGTCCGTCCCATCCACGCGATAGTCGCATCGGCGCCATGAATGAAACCGGCAAACGCTTTGGACACCGGCTTGATGTGAAGAAAATCCAATTGCTTGGGACGCTCCTCTTCGCCGCGCAAAAAGAGCGCTGAGAGCGCCGGCGAAAGAGTAAGCGCGTTGAACGCCGAAATGGCGATTGAGAACGCAATGGTCATCGCGAATTGCTTGTACAGAATGCCCACGGTGCCGGGAAAGAACGAAACCGGAATAAAGACCGAGATCAGCACCAGAGAGGTCGCGACAACGGCGCTGGTCACTTCCGCCATCGCCTCCGACGTAGCTTTGTGCGGATCGCAATGCTCCGCGGCAATGTGCCGCTGTACGTTCTCGATCACCACGATGGCGTCGTCGACCACAAGGCCCGTGGCCAGCACAATGCCAAACAAGGTCAGTGTATTGATCGAAAATCCAAAGATTTTGATAAAGGCGAACGTGCCGACTAACGAAACCGGTATCGTGACCGCGGGAATGATGGTCGCGCGCCAGTCGAGCAGAAAGAAAAAGATCACCGCAATCACGATGACGATCGCTTCGCCCAGCGTGGTCACCACCTCATTGACCGAGTCGCCCACCACCGTCGTGGTGTCGAAGGGAATCTTGTAGGTGAGCCCGGGCGGGAACGACTTGGACAAGCGGTCGAGTTCGGCTTTCGCCGCGCTGTCCACTTTGAGCGCATTGGCATTGCTCAACTGCTGCACGCCGATGCCGATTGCGTTTTCGCCGTTAAAGCGCAGATCGGACGAGTACGTCTCCGCCCCCAGCGCCGCATAGCCCACGTCCTTCAACTGGACGATGCCCGAAGAATCGTTCTTCAACACGACATTGTCGAACTGCTCCGGATCCGTCAGGCGCCCTGCCACATTTACCGTGATCTGGTAGCGCTGGTTCGGGGCCGACGGAGGCTGGCCCACCTGGCCCGCGGGAATCTGCACGTTCTGCTCCGCCAATGCGTTCACCACGTCGGCCGCAGTCAGGTCATGCGCCGCAAGCCGGTCCGGATCGAGCCAGATGCGCATGGCGTACTCGCGCTCGCCGAAGATGATCACGTTGCCCACGCCCGGGATACGCTTGAGCGCGTCCGTCACGTAGACATCCACGTAGTTGCTGATGAAGAGATTGGAGTAGCGTCCGCTCGGAGAGATAAACGCCGCCGCAAACACGAAGTTCGAGTTCGCCTTCGTGATCGTCACACCGGTGTTTTTCACCTCCTGCGGCAGGATCCCCTCCGCCGAGGCCACCCGGTTCTGCACGTCCACCGCCGCAATGTCCAGGTTGTAGCCGGTCTGGAAGGTGACGGTGATCGAGCTCGACCCATCATTGGCGCTGGTAGAGGAAATGTAGGTCATCCCCTCTACGCCGTTTATCGCCTCTTCCAGCGGTATCGTGACAGCGGACTCGACCTCGCGCGCGTTCGCGCCCACGTAATCGCTGGTCACCGTCACCTGCGGCGGAGCCAGTTGCGGATACATCGAAATCGGCAGTGTGGGGATGCATATCGCTCCCGCAAGGATGATCAACAGCGCGCAAACCGTTGCAAACACCGGCCGATGAATAAAGAAATCAACCACGAAGCCCTCGCAATTTCATTGTTCTTCAGGTGGAAGCTGCCAGTTGTCCCGATCGCATAGGTTGCCCGCGTCTGTTGCCGCCTCAGTTGCCTGCCGCGGCCGGACTCTGCGCCGGAGGACGCGCCGGGAGCGGAATCACCGGCGCCCCGTCCCTCAGAAGCTGCGTCCCCGAAACGATCACCTTGTCGCCATTCTCCAGTCCGCTCACCACCGCGTAATCGCTTCCCACCGCTTCGCCCACGGTGATCGGACGCTGGCTGGCAACATATTTGCCGCCGTGCTTCTCCGCCACAAACACAAAGGCCTGGCCGCCCAGCCGCGTAACCGCCAGCACGGGAACCAGGGCCATCGGCTTCTTGCTCCACACCACCCGCGCCTCGAGCGTCTGCTCATTGCGCAGCGTCTGAGACGGCCGCACCGGCGCCTTGACCAGAATCCCCTGCAATGTGTCGTCCACCTGCGGCGAGATAAAGTCGATATTCGTCTTCTCGATCGGCGCACCGGAGTTGGAGAGTAAATCCACTTCCAGCCCTAGCCGGATCTCTGCAGCGCGCGCCGTGGGGATGTAAATATACGCTTCGAGGTCCCGGTTCTCGTCTACCGTGGTCAGAATGGTGGGCGTGCCGCCGGTGGCCACGTAGTCGCCCACGTGTACCGGAACGTCGCCCACGATGCCGGAGTAAGGTGCGCGAACTGTGTAGTAATCGAGCAGTTGCTGCTGCGTCTTCTGCGCCTCCACGGCCGATTCGTAATCCGCCTTGGCGTTTGCGTAGGTCTGCTCTTCCTGCTGGTAGGCGTCGTGGCTGATGATGCCCGCGTCGAACAGCTTCTTCTGCCGGTCGATCTCGATCGCGTTGTAGTCGTAGAGCGCCTTTTTTTGCCGCTCGGTGGCCAGCAATGACGCCACGTTGGCCTGCTGCTGCCGCGGGTCGATCTGCATCAGCGCCTGCCCGGACTTCACCTGTTCGCCCGAGTGCACAAGGATCTCCGTCAGCACCCCGCTCACCTGCGGCGAGATCGTGGCCGAGCGCCGCGATTTGATCGTGGCCATGTACTCATCGCTCTGCGCCACCGGAGCCATGTTCACCACGGCGACACCCACCGGCATCGCCTGAAAAGCCGCTCCCGCCGCTGCCGGCTGCTTCTTGCCGCAGCCCGCGGCCGCCAGGCTCAACAACGCCAGGCTGCCCGCCACTAACGTAGACTTCAACCTGCTTCTGCCCACTTTTTCGTTCCTCTATTCAAGGTTGTGCGGTTATTCAGGGTTTTACAGCTATTCAGGGTCCTACGGCCTGAATTTCCTTTAGGTTCCAAAAAGAATGCGAAACCCGGTCGCGCGCTCGTCCCGCGTGCGGAGGACGGTGGTCAGTATCGGCGACGGGTGGTCAATGTGTCTGCCTCACTGTCAAAATTCAATTCTCGAACTGATCCTTATCTGACTCGGGTAGGGGATGAAACGACGCAAAATTGCGAAGCTCGGCTGCGGCCGCCGGAAATGCGGCTGACTCGGCCCTCATTGAGAATAGCGCACACTTTTCGCCCTCGCCGGCCTGGCCCGGGCGACTGCACGGGCGCCGACCGGTGCCCGTCTGATCCGCGCGTCTGGTCCGCGAACCTGGAAATTGCTATACTGACTCAAGTTGTTGCAGCACACTGCTCGTGGAATCGCCTTCCTTTTGCCGGCCCCGCCGGAATCCGCGCAGGAAATTGCAACGGAAAAGTCTGCACTGAGGCCAGGTAGCTCAGTGGTAGAGCGCGGCCCTGAAAAGGCCGGCGTCGGCGGTTCAATCCCGTCCCTGGCCACCACATTCTAAACAACTTAGTGGTTTGCCCTAATCCCTCAAATTAGGTCGCGGACACAATACGGACACATCCTGGACTGGAAATGTGTCCGTCATTTGCTTCCTGAACCTCCTCCCCTGTTTCCTTCACTGGCTCCAGCTTGCTCCAGATTTCGCGTGACACATTTCCGGTCTTCACGATGTGCTTCTGGGCGAGCTTGGCATAGCGCTCGGTCATCTTGATATTGGAATGCCCGAGCAGTTTGGAAAGCTCGTAGAGATCTCCCCCGCACATCATGTACCAGGACGCGAAGGTGTGCCGCAGATCGTGAAAACGAAAATTCCGAATCTTGGCCCGCTTGAGCAGGTTGGCGAAACTCTTATCCGCACGTTGACGCCCACTTGTTGCTCCAGCTTCGGGTGGCAGGATCCGATCCTCACCGACGACGGCCGGATAGCGCCGGATTTTCTCTGCTAGCTCCGGGGAAATGGATACGTAACGCTGATGCCTCTTCTTCAGCTTGGCGTTGACTGCGATCAATCCTTCGCTGTGGCGGAAGTCGCTCCATTGAAGCCGGAAAATCTCCCCGCGTCTCATCCCGGTTCCAACCGCAATCAAAACCAGCAACCGGAGGCGAAGATTTGTTTTGTTGATCGTCTTCGTGCCCTTCTGGTACATCCTCTCGTCGAGAGCGACCTTCAATCTGAGAAGCTCTTCCTCCGATAGGTAGCGCTCTCGCGAATCATCAACCTGCTCGACTTCCACCTGATCAGCGGGATTGCGGTCGAGGCCGGTGAGCTTCGATCAAACGGTAGATCCCTTCTCCATCAGTGGTGCATGACGTGAAAGTGGCGTACAGCTGTATTAGGAGCGAGCCCGCGAACATCGGTCAAATTGTCGTACCAGCTCTGGACAGCCATTCCATCCACCTCTCGCACGAACAGTCGTCCCAATTCAGAGCGAATGCCTTCTACGATGCTCTTCTCTCGCTCCGCCGACTTCTTCTTTGCCCGCAGTGCTTCCAATAATGGTCGATCAGATCGTTCATCCGGTAGTTGATCTCCTTTTTCACATCGAGATGCCGGTTCTCATCTCGAAGTGAAAGCTTCTTGCGTTCAATTTGCCTTGCAAGCTCGGCCGAGCCGCGAACACGTTTGCTCCTGCCCCGGCCTCCTTCTCTCCAACGAACTCTGAACAGCCCCTTGTCCAGCTTTTCGATTGACATGTGACGTCTTCTTTAGAGCGAAACCAGGGTTCCTGTGTCCTTTTTAGTTTCGTTCGGGCCGCTGGCCGCGGAACTGTCTTCAAACGGCTTAACAGCCTGTGGTGAAAGTCAGAATCAGAAGAAGACCTTCCCTCAGCGGCTAAAGCCGCGCTGATTTTGGGCCACTTACGGCACCCTTCGACTA
>JBOGLX010000061.1:0-2745 GCA_050745765.1 Occallatibacter sp.
ATGGATGCGGGTCAGGAGACCCGCACCACAGCCGGTCGGGAGACCGGCGCTACTATTTACGGATAAGCTCTAAAGTCGTGCCCTGACACAAAACCACGCGCCGACCGAGTTTTTCCGCAGCCTGAAAAGCCCACATTCGTTTGCGGAGTTCTTCGGCACGGCGAGGAAACCGACTGCCGGCGCACATCCCGAACCGCAGATCCTTCGACTACGCCGCTCGCAAAAGACGCGAGCGGCTCCGCTCAGGATGACAGTGTAGTTGGTTGGTTTTCATTGCTTTGGGTGGGCCAGAGGCCCATGGGGACACGACTGAAAGCCTGCCCTGAGCGGCGCCGAAGGGTCTGGCCTTTGAGACCTGGGATGGGCAGATCTCGGCGTCAAATTCGCCGCCGGTAGACCTCTATTTTGTGCCGCAGAGTTTTCGGAAACCCTTACCGTCCCTCGCGGCATCCTAGAAACAGTAAAGAGAATCACGCCAGAGGAGAATTATGCCTACCCATACACACGAATCCCACACCCAGGAATCTCAGAAGGCTGCCCGCATCGCATTTCCCGACGGCTTTTCGCCGGAGGCGGTCAAAAACCTCTCCAGCGTGCTCAATGCACTGCTCGCCGACGCCTTCGCCCTCTATCTCAAGACCAAAAACTTCCACTGGCACATGAGCGGGCCGCACTTCCGCGACTACCACCTGCTGCTCGACGAGCAGGGCACGCAAATCTTCGCCATCGGCGATGAGATCGCGGAGCGCGTGCGCAAGATCGGCGGGACCACTATCCGGTCCATCGGACACATCGCCCGCCTGCAGCGCATCGCGGACAACGACAAGGACTTTGTGAACGCGCACGATATGCTCGCCGAGCTTTGCGCCGACAACCGCAACCTGGTGCAGAGCCTGCGCATGGCGCATGAAGTGTGCGCCAAGGCAGGCGATTACGCCACTACGAGCCTCGTTGAAGGCTGGATCGACGAAGCCGAACGCCGCGCCTGGTTCCTGTTTGAAGCCACGCGCTAGGGCGGTTCCAGGGAAGCTGGACCCACCTGTCGCGGCTTCCCCCCCATGCGACAGAAACGCGTCGCATGGATGGGGACAGGGGTAGAGCGACGGTGGAACCGCTATAACCGCGCCGAATTGTCTTTTCTCGAATTGGGCGCTCCAGGTTTCGACCCAGGTTTCGATCCAGGTTTCGATTTTGGGCCTCGGTCCAGATTTCGATTTTGGGAACTGGGACGGGCGATCGCCGAGTTCGAGTCCACCCGGGTTGGAGGAGCCTTTTCCGGGCCGGAAGCCCATTTCCTGGCGCCGGTGCTACTGTTTCAAAAACGCCGCCGCCTGCGGCCCGATCAAGCCGGCGCAGTCGAGCGGCGCAAGATGGCCGCACCCGGCGGCCACTTCAAACCTGGACTGCGGAATCAGCGCGTGCATCTGCTCGCCTTCTTCGAGCGGGATGAGGTGGTCGTCCCCGCCCCACACGATCAGCACCGGCATCCTGAGCTTGGGCAGCATACTGTTGGTCACGTCCCTCCCGGCGAGCATGGTGTCCATGGCGCGCCGGATGATCCACGCGTCCGTTCGCGATAAGCGAAGAACGGCCCGCGACACGAATCCGGGAATCGGCTTGGGGTGCGGCCGCAGCAGCGCATTCAGCTCGTTCAGTTGCTCCGGCGTAGTCGGCATGAACAAATTGGTGTTCCACGACGGCCTGTCCGCAAGCCCGGCCGAATCGAACAGCATCATCCGCTCGATCCGCCCCGGATCGTCGATAGCCACAAGCTGCGCGACCCACCCTCCCATCGACCAGCCGCCCAGGTCCACCTGCTTCAATCCCAGCGCGTTCATGAATCCGGTCACGATGCCCGCCTCGGCGCGCACGGAATAGGAGAAATTTTGAGGCTTTGCGCTCCGTCCGTACCCAATCAGGTCGGGCATGTACACGCGGTCGCCCGCCTTGGCCAAATACGGCGCGAGATTGCGCCAGTCCTCGGCCCGCGCCCCCAGGCCGTGAACCAGCACCACGGGTCTCCCTCGCGCCGGCCCTTCGACAAAGTAGTGAACGCGATAGCCGTCCACCGTAGTCCAGCGGCTATGCGCTCCTTCCAGCCACATGCGCAGGTGCATGAAGCCGTCGAAGTAGCTCACCGGCCGCTCCCAGAAGCCGAACGCGCCCAGCGCAACCAGCACCAGCGCAGCAACCGCAATCCGCCAGCCCCATTTCCATCGATTTCTCCTCACCTGGGTCACCGAACCTCCTTAGCCTGTGGCGAAAGTCGAAACTCCGCAAAAACCTTCCCTCAGCGGCTAAAGCCGCGCTGATTTTGGGCCACTTACGGCACGGTCGAAAACCGGCCACCGGAACGATTCGCGGCGCCCCTCCGGGGCGCACGGTTCTGCTTGCACCCATTCCCAGGACTGCGTCCGCCCCGGCGGACTTGTCCTGGGCTACTCTCGTGTTCCCCCTCCGGGGGAAAGAAAGCGGCTTTTCATCCCCTTGGGTGGGCCGCAGGCCCATGGGGACACGACTAAACAGGCTGCGGAAAAACTGAAGATTTTGAGGCAAAATCCCGAAAAACATCCCTCAGCGGCTAAAGCCGCGTTGATTTTGTGGCACTTATGGCACGACTGAAGTCGTGCCCTTTCAAAGCCACGAGTTTTTCCGCAGCCTGTAAAGTCATGCCCTTTCAAAACCGTACTTCTACCACGGGCTGTTGGCCCGCGCCCGCTGCCAACCCATCTCGATCACCCGCAC
>JBOGLX010000062.1:0-16194 GCA_050745765.1 Occallatibacter sp.
GAAGGAAACCGGTTTTCATCCCTTTAGGTGGGCCGCAGGCTCATGGGGACACGACTAAAGTCGTGCCCTGACACAAAACCTTCCCGCTCCGAGTTTTTCCGCAATCTGTAAAGCCCTCATCCGGCGGGCTGTCTAGCCGTACCATTTCGAGCCCCGTTTGCCGCCTGCTCCAGGAGCATCTGCGCGTCGGCAAAGCGGTAGCCCACATAGACATCGGTCAGCAGATACAGCGGATTGGAAGGATCGTCCTCGATCTTCTTGCGCAGTTGACGCACAAAAGTCCTCAGATATTCCACCTCTTCCCGGCAGTCGGCGCCCCAGACGGCGGTGAGCAGTTTGGGGTAGGTAATCGCGCGGCCGGCGCGGCTCATCAGGCAGTGGAGAATGTCGAACTCCTTGCGCGTCAGGTGTACTGGCTGGCCGCGTTTGGTCACCGAGCGCTGCGCCGGCTCCAACCGGATCTCTCCGATCTCAATGGGCGCATTCTCGGGCCGCGCCGGAGCCTTCACGCGCCGCACTGCGGCACGCACCCGCGCCACCAGCTCGCGCATCCCGAAAGGCTTGGTAATGTAATCGTCCGCGCCCTGGTCGAGCGCCTGCACCTTCTGATCCTCGGCGTCGCGCACCGTCACCATCAGAACCGGCAGCCGCGGAGCGAAGGCGCGGATCCGGCGCAGAGTTTCCAACCCCCCTATGCCCGGCATGTTGCTGTCCAGCAGCACTACGTCGAAGACGGCGGAGCGCATCATTTCCAGAGCCTCTTCGCCGCGCTGCGCCTCGCTCACCTGGAAACCCAGCTCGCCGAGCACCGGCCGCAGCGCTGCGCGAATCGCAGCTTCGTCGTCCACCACGAGAATACGTACCTCGCCCGCTTGCATCAGGAAACCGTCTCCATTGTCTCGGCCGGAATGGCCGCGTAGAACGTGGTTCCCGCCGTTTCGTTGCTCGAAACCCACACCGATCCCCCATGGATCGCGGCTGCTCGCTTTGCCACTGAAAGCCCGATGCCGGTGCCGTCGGCCGCCGGCGACGAGGCCGACGAACGGTAATAACGATCGAAGATGCGTTCGCGGTCGGCCACCGGGATCACGGGCCCGAAGCTGTGAACCGAAAACACCACCTCCGCATTCTCAAGGCCGGCGCGCACCGTAATCGGCCCACCCATGGAATACTTGCACGCGTTATCGATGTACTGGGTGAGCAGCATGACCATCAGCCGGCGATCGCAATTCAGCTCCAGCCCTTCGTCGGGCAGATCGATAGAAACGCGTATGCCGCTGCGCTGCTCGCCAAGACCGGCAACGGCCTCCTCGATCATCGGCCCTACGCTCACCTTGTTGGCGTTCACCACAACCTCCTGCGCATCGAGGCGCGCCGTCGTCAGCAGGCGCGTGGTAAGGTCGCTCAGCAAGTTCGCCTGGTCGGAAATCAGCGCCGCCAGCTCCGCCTGCGCGCTCGACAGCCCGCCCATCTCCATCAACCCGGTGCTGGCGGCGCGGATGGCCGTCAGTGGAGTTTTGTAGGCGTGTCCAAGGCCGTCCAGCACCGCCGACCGCAACTGCTCGGTGCGGCGCTCGGCCTCAATCCGGTTCTCATTGGCCAGCGCCCGGTACCGGTCAAACGAGATCGCAACCAGCGAAGCAATAAAGCTTGCCGTCAGCGAGGTCATCTTCCCGCGAACCGCCATGCTGCCAATGGGAACCGTGCCCAGGCGCACCGCCCGCCGCGTCAATCCCGTCTCGGGATCGTCGTCCGAAGTCCCAAAGTGATAGATATTCAGCGCCAGCTCCTGCGGGTCCTCGAACCACATGCCCGACTTGTACACCTGGTGCAGATCAGCGTCGAAGATCGCCGCCGATTCCAAATCGAAGGCCTCCCGGATCAGTTCGGCAAGCTGCTGCCCCGGCTCCGTCTGAAGATCCATTTGCAGCGTGCGCCGCGTGAATTCAAGCAGCTCGGACACCTCTTTGCTCAGCGACGCCGTCTCCCGGTCCTCATCGTCCGCGCGCGCGGAAAGGCGGCCCACATACACAGCAACCAATGCAAAGATCAGGAGCGCAATGGCGTCGGTTACAGCGGTTTCAATGCCCAAATGCCCATGCCGCGCGGCAAAGAATGTCTGCGTCAGAACCGCCGCGATCCCCACGACCAGCGCCTGCCCAGATCCGCAAAGCAATGCGAAGGTTGCCACCGCCGGCACATAGATAAGCAATCCCACGGGCGACAGCCAGTGCAGCCAATGCAGAATCGTGCCCAGAGCAACGGCGGTCAGCATCCCAAAAAACAACTCTTGCGCGAGCCGCGCCGCGTGGACAGCACGGTAGGACCCGCGCGCCGCGCGCGATGCTCTTCGCTTGGGAATGGAACCTGCCGGCATCCGTCATCCGTCTTTCGCTGCCCCGCGTCTTTCCGGCTCCCCTGGCCCCCTGGATGAGAGTGAACCGGATTGAATGCGCCGCATGCTCTTCGTTCCCCGCCCCTGGGGATCAAAGGAAGTACACCAAGCGCACCGGGCCTTGCCAATCGACCTACCCGCAAACCGCGCCTTTAATGTCACCGCTTTCGCGTCTATCGCGCCCCGCCCGGCCTCATTCGCCGCTCTTTCACCCCGTTGGCCGGTCCCGCGTGAAGGGTAGGTAAGAATTTAACCAGATTTTAGCAGAACCGCGATGTCTTCCCCATGCTTCGCGGCGCGGCTCTTCTCGGCGCAGCAGTCTCCCGCCGGCCTGTCCTGCCACGGCGGCAAAAATATGTTTCGACAAGCCGCAAGCTATTTTCCGGATCTTCTTTATTTGTGCCCGGCAAACGTTCTAAAAAAACGCGGGCTTCACAGGCTGCGGAAAAAAGGCGAATTGAAGGCGGATCCGATCTCGAAACGTCGGCAGGGGCTAAAGCCCGTGCTTTATTTTGTGACATTTGCGGCACGACTAAAGTCGTGCCCTGACACAAAACCACGCGCCAACCGAGTTTTTCCGCAGCCTGTTCAGCTCCAGCGGCATGGCTGTGCCACTGCAACCTTCTAACGAATCTGGGGAAATGCCGCGCGCTACGGCAGCACCCGCTGGATGTGCAGGAACAGAATCACATTGAAGACGATCGACACCGCCAGCAAAAGCGACGCGGCCACCGCAAAGATCAGGGCTTTGTGGCTGAAGGTCTTCAGGTCCTCTAGAAGTTCCTGCTGCTCCAGCGTATTGCGGTCGGTGGCTTCGCGCACCATCTCCAACTGATCTTCCACGCGCTTCAGCGACGTGTTCTGGTCCGCAACCTGGCTGCGCAGCTCGCGGTGCTGCGTCTGCAGATCGGCCAGGCCGTCTTCAAGAGGCGCCAGGGCCGCCGCGCTCGCTGCCTGCGCCGGGGAGTTTTGCGCATGGGACGCCAGAATATTTGACACCGCTGTCCCCACGTTGCCGTCGAGCAGCGGCAGAAGCCGCTGCATAAAAGGCAGCGCCATGCGCAAAGCGCCTGCCGCGCGCTGAAATCCCCTGGGCCGATCTACTGACAGCGGGCCTGGCAGCGCCCGCCCAAGCGGCGTGGCCGGCGTAAGCCGCCTGGAATCTCCCAATCTCGCCGAGCTTTGCCCGGTTGTGGGCCCGGTCGTAGGCCCTGTCGTGGGCCCTGTCTTAGATTGCGTCCGGCGATCGGAGCCCAAAGGAAGCGGTGAGCCGGCCGCTCGCCGAAGCGGTTCGGCCGCTGTCGGCGGCATCCGCTCCCGCTCGTTGAAGTCAAATACCTCTGCGTTGCTCATGGGCGTCCTTCTCCATTCACACTATATAAGTAATCCCCCTTATATACCTCAATTTCCTCGACAGCGAAAATCCCTTCCCATGCGGAGCCCACCGCCGCTCCACGCGGTCCCGGCTCGCGCGTCCTATGCGGCCCTGGTTCGCGCTCGCTTTCGCGTATTCTCAAAGCCAGGAGCATCGCACGTGAAGCCGGTTCTTGCCCACACCTTGCGCAATCTGCAAAGCAATATCCTTGCGGGCATCATCACCATCGGACCGCTCTTTGTCACTTACCTGATCTTCAGCTTTCTGCTGGGAGCGCTGGCCAAGGCCGGACTGCCGATCGTTCAGCTTTTCGCGGCCTTCTTTCCCTTCGCCTCGCTTAACCACCCCTGGCTGCAGTCGCTGATGGCCGTCCTGCTCACCCTGATTGTGCTTTACATTGTCGGCCGCATCATGTCGCTGGTCATCGGCCGGCAAGCCTTCAACTTCTTTGAGGCCGTGCTCGAACGCCTGCCCTTCGTCGCCAAGGTCTACACCTCGGTCCGCCAATTGATTGACACGATGATGGCCAAAAAAGAGGCCAGCCAGCGCGTGGTTCTCATTGATTTCCCCATCCCCGGCCATAAGAGCGTGGGCTTCCTTACCCGCACCCTCACTGACGCCGCCACCGGGCAAATCCTTGCCGCGGTTCTGCTCCCCAACGCCATCAACCCCACCTCGGCGTTCCTCCAGATCCTTCCCATGGACTGCGTCATCGAGACCAATCTCACCATGGAACAGGCCATGAGCATGTTGATGACCGGCGGCGCCGCCGGACCGGAGACCCTCCCGTTTTCGCAGTCCGCCGTCCTAATCCAACGGCCCCCGGTGAAACCTCGTTAAGAAGCCGGCTGTTTCTCGGCCAGCAAGTTGCCGTAAAGCCGCTCCCAGGCATCCACCGCGGCGCTTAAACTGAATCGCTCGATGGCAATTCGCCGCGCCTGCTCGCCCATCTCTCTGCGCTCTTCCGGCGGAGTCTCCATCAATTGGCGCATCGCCGCGCCGAGGGCCGCTCTATCGCCGGCCGGCGTAATGAACCCGGTCCGGCCGTCCAACACGATCTCGCGGACGCCGCCCACATCGGTACACACCGCCGGAAGGCCGCAGCAAGCCGCTTCGATCAGCGCCATCGGCAGTCCTTCCCACCGTGACGAGAGAACGAACGCGTCGGCGGCCTGCATCCAGCGTTGAACATCGGGCACAAAGCCTAGAAACCGGACCCGGCGCGCAACTCCCAGGTTCACCGCGTGGCCATAGAGCGCGCCGATCTCCGCTCCGCCTCCGGCAACCGAGAGCCGCGCGGTTTCAGGAAGGCTCGCGAACGCCTCCAGCAGTGCGCCATAATCCTTGACCGGCTCCAGCCGTCCCGCCGCAATCCAGAGAAATTCATCCTTGAGGCCCAGTTCGCGGCGCACCGCGGAGCGCGACTCGCCGTCCGGCCGCCACACCTCGGGGTCCACCCCATTGGTCACCACTCTGACCTTGTCCGGGCTCACCATGCCGGCGGCAAGATGCGCATCGGCGACGGCCCGGCTCACTGCCGTAACGGTATCGGGAAGCCAGTTGCTCAGCCGGTAGCCGAGCCGCCGTCCAGCCGTCCCGGTCGACGTCGAGTGCAGCGTGTCTAATTGAGCAGGAACGGGCGCCAGCAATCGAGACCATCGCGCCAGCCACGCGGCATGGGGCAGGTGCGCGTGAACCACGTCGGGCCGCTCGCGCCGCAGCCAGCGATGGAAGCGGATCCAACCCCCTGGGTCGGCAAGGCCCCGCCGCATTCCCAGGCTCATGAACGCGGCGCCGGCTCCCGCCAGCTCGCCAGCCGCGGAGCCGCCCGTTCCGCTCAAAGCCACCACGCTCACGCGCCAGCCGCGGCCCCGCAGACCCTTGGCAAGCAGAATCGTCTGCCGCTCCGCTCCGCCGATCCGGTCCAGACCCGGAATCACCAGCGCGGCGTGGCTCACTTCCGCTTCTCCGCAGCCACCGTGTCAATCAGCTCTTCATATGCGGGAATGGCTCGGTCAAAGCTGAACTCGCCCGCGGCCTGCTCCTCAAAAGAACTCGCGGCACCTTTGCGCCGCCCGTTGCGCAACTGCCGGCCGCGATTTAAAACATCGCGGAAAATCGAGAAAACAAGAAAAAGCAGCGAGGCCGCGAGCAGCAGTCCTCCGAGGACGACCTCGTAAACGCGTTTCAACAGACTTGCTCTCAAAACTTCCAATCCTCAAAAACCCAATCCCTCGGCAGCCCGCCGGGAAACACTTCCGGGGCCCGGCCCGCGCATGCGAGTAGGCACATTCAGCCGCATCCTCAAAATGGCGCAGACGGACCTGTTGATCAAGATCCGTCATTCGGTCCGGCATTCGAGATAAGCGGATTGTTAATTGCAGCAAACAACGAAGCCGGCGGCAATGTCAAGGGATTCGATCACATGCCCAGGGCAATCGCATTTGGATTTTACAGGCCGCAAAAATACGCAGGAACTCGATCGATACGGCAAAGGTGAGCGTAGCAGGGGCTGAAGCCCATCGTCTTTTTGCGGATTCTGCGGCCCGACTAAAGTCGTGCCCTTTTACAGGGCCCAAAAGCGCCAGTCTTTCTCTCGGATTGACAGCCATGTGCCATTCATTTCCAGTTACTGGTTCCAAATGCGATTGCCCTGTCACATGCCGGATTGCTCTATTCATGCAATTCCACCACCAGCGGCCTGGTCCCTCACGCCGCGGTCTGTGTGCCCGCTTTCTGTTGAGCAGCCGACGGCGAGGCAAGATTTTCTGACAGCTTCGCCTGCGCTGACTGCGGGGCTATGATCAGCAGCCGGTCGCCGGGCTGGAGCACAGTCTGCGGCCGGGGAAAAATCACCGTGGTGCCGCGCAAAATCGCCGTGATTCGGGCGTCGGGAACGGCCGCGCCGAACCCCGACGACTCGATCTGCTTTCCCACCCACGGGCTCTCCGGCTTCAGTGCCCCGGCGGTCAGCCGCGATCCGTCCGGCAGGTCCAGCGCCACTCCGGACCCCAGCAGCGCGGCAAGATGAACGTGCGAAACCTCGGCCGGCAATCGGACGGCGCCTCTTTCCACCAGTTGGATCGCCATCTGAATGTGCTCGGCCCGGTGCGCCGGCGACTCCTCCCGCCCGGCCACCTGTCCCTCGTACAGGCTGTCGTACTTCATGAACTTGGAAAGCTTGATCTGCACCAGAAAACTGAGCATCACGGCAAGCCCCGCCGGGACCATAAGCTGGTAACCCCCGGTCATCTCCGCCACCATCAGCAGCGTGGCAATTGGAACCCGCGCCGCCCCGCCGAAGACCGCGCCCATGCCGATAATCACCATCCCGGCCGGCGGCTGGTGGGTAAGGGCGGCCAGGATTCCCCCCAGCATGGCTCCCACATACAGGCTCGGCGCAAACACGCCGCCCGATCCGCCCGAGGAAACGGTCAGCGACAGGGCCACCATCTTCGCACCCAGAAGGACAATCAGCAGCCCCAGCGCCAGCCGCCCGTCAATCGCTTCCTGGATCCACCCATACCCGCCGCCGAGCACCTGCGGCAGCCACATGCCCATCAACCCCAGCAGCAATCCGCCGATTGCCGGCTTCAAAAACGCCGGTATGCGCAGCGCCATGAACAGGTCCCGCATCCGGTAAAACAACTCCGGCAGTATAGTGGCCACGACGCCGCTCGCCACCCCCAGCGCCACGTACCACCCAAAGTCGCTCAATCCCATGAACCGGGTCGTCTGCGGAACCTGAAAAAGGGACTGCCAGCCGGAGAAGGCGCCGTTGACGGCGTAAGCTACGATCGCCGCCAGCATGCAATACAACAACGCTTCGGACTCGAACTCGATGCCGTCGTAAAGCACTTCGACGGCAAAGATGGCGGTGCCGATCGGCGACCGGAAAATGGCCGAGAGCCCGGCGGCCATGCCCATCAAAACCAGCAGCCGCCGCTCGCGGTCGGGCCGGTGCAGCAGGCTGGCATAAATCGAACCGAAGCCCGCGGCGATCAGCGCCGTTGGCCCTTCGCGCCCCGCCGAACCGCCCGAGCCGATGGTGATGGCCGAAGCGATCATCTTGATGGGCGCAACCCGCGCCCGGATGCGCCCTCCGGTCCAGTGCACCGCTTTCACGGCTGTGTCGGTGCCATGCCCTTCAGCCTCCGGAGCCCACGTGTATACCACAATGCCGGAGATCAGCCCGCCCAGCGTGGTCACCAGCGGAATCAGCCAAAGCCCGTGCGGCCCGATCGTTTCATGAAGAGTGAGCCCCTCGGCCGGAATCCCCGGAGCCACGTAACCCGCCATCCGGCCCAGGAAGAATTTGGTGGAGAGTCGCAGCATCCACAGAAATGCCTGCGCGCTCAGTCCTCCGATCACGCCAAGCAAAAGCGCGTCGAGGAGCAGCCGCGGTTTGTCCTCGGTGGCCAGAACTTGTGTCCTTCCCCAGAACTTGTGTCCTTCCTTGGCTCATCGCATTGCGCCGGGACTGGACAATCCGGCCTCAGAGCGTCTTCGGCAGCGTTGCTCCAGCGCGAAACCATCTTAACGCGAACGCTACTCTTGAGACGCTTTTCGCCGCAAGGGCCGGACTGGCCCTAACCGACTTTGGCGAAAGTTGAGATTTCAGAAGAACCGTTCCTCAGGGGCTAAAGCCCCACTGATTTTGTTGGCTCTACGGCACGACTAAAGTCGTGCCCTTTCAAAACCGGACTTCCGCCACGGGCTGTTAGGACGCTTTTCCCTGCGACGGCCGGACTGACCCAAAGCGAAGAGCGCCCTGCCGCGCCGGGAACAATCTTCAATCCAGCCGCAAGCGGTCTCGCACGGCTGCTGCGGCCTGCCAATCTCTCAAATGCTTGATTTGAATCCACCCTCAGCGGTTGGATGAACACAGAGCAGTGGAAGTTGGACCGTTTGCCACGGCCAGCGGAGAAAATGCCCACGCAAATCGCTCTCCCGGGACAAGAGCGACCAGGGCCTCGAGAAGGCATTCGGCCAGGCACTCGGAGCTGATTCGATCCCCAACCCACGTTCCGGGCTGCGGCCCGAGGAAATCCACGACGCCGCCCGATGAAGGCAACGCGACCACGGGCAGCCCCGCCGCCGCAGCCTCGATCACCGCATTCGGCATTCCTTCGTGCCGGGACGAATGCACAAAGAGCGTGGCGCCGGGAAAGTATGCGGATGGACGATCGGAATACCCTGGAAAGCTCACCGCCCTCTCCAGTCCAAGTTCTAGGCATAAGACCCTGAGGGCGAATTCTTCGCTTCCCACCCCCAGAATCGTCAGCGTGGCCGCGGGAAAGCTCGCGCGAACCACAGCAAAGGCGCGAAGCAGCAGGTCGAATCCCTTTTCAGGCGAAAGACGGCCAATCGCCAGCAGGTGCGGACCGGCGCCGGGCCACTTTACGGGGTTGGCGCTGCCCGCCCGAATGCCGTCGAGATCCAGAGGATTGGGCAGGACTGCGACCAACTCTTCCGTCAGGTCCAACTCCCGCGTCAGATCGACCGCCATCGAGCGCGACTGGCAAATGACCCGGTCCGCGCGGCGATAAAGCAGGCGGTAAAGCAGGCGGGTGTAGCCCGGAAGCCCTCCAAAAGCCAGCGCCGACGACACCGTAGCGTTCTGACGGACCAGAACGGCAGTGCCTTCTGGAAAAAACGGCCGCAAAAGCAGCACCAGAAAGTTCAGGTGCGCAATTCCGGAAACAATGACTCCCGGTTTAACTCGACGGACCAGCCGCAGGAGCCCCAGAGCCGATCCCCGCACCCGCCTCGCTCCCAACGCGTGAACGGTTACCCACGGCGGCAGGCTCGCCCCAACCGCTTCCGGCTGAGTAACCACGGCCAGATGCAGATCGTATTTCTCGGGCGAAAGTCCGCGCGCCAGCAGCGCAATTACACGCTCCGCCCCGCCCCCGCCCAGATGCGGAATCAGCAGAAGAACCCGTAGACGTTGAATTGATGTCCTGCGATCAACAGCCATTTTTCTTTAGCCGTCCAGATTCTTGTTCAAGTGTTACTTAAGGGAATGTGACGAAGGTCACATGACTTCTAGTGTAGCTAAATGGTACATTTTTTCCACAATGTCGTAAATCCTCAGGAAAAACTAATATGCAGACAAACGGATTGCCAGTTATTGCCGCGGCCAGACCGTTACTGTTTCGAGGTCACGCAGGGCCGTCGATTGTGGTGGGAGTAACCCACCCACAGACCTGTTTGGTTCTCAAAGGACGATTGCGCACGTTACGAGAGGCGGGCTTTTACGTGACTCTGGTTTCGAGCCCCGGCGAATTGCTCGATCGTACTGCGGAGAGCGAGGGGGTGCAGTCGGTCGCCATTCCCATCGAGCGCAAAATCGCGCCGCTCGCCGACATTGTCTCCCTGGTCAGGCTCTGGCTGCTTCTGCGCAGGCTCAAGCCCGACCTGGTCGAGTTCAGCACGCCAAAGGCCGGGCTCCTGGGCTCCGTTGCCGCCATGCTCTGCCGCGTGCCCCAGCGCGTTTACATGCTCCGCGGGCTCAAACTCGAAACCTCATCCGGACTCAAGCGCGAAATCCTGCTCGCGGCGGAACGCGCTGCAGCCGCCTGCGCCCACTCCGTCTTGTGCAACAGCGAAAGTTTGCGCGCCAAGGCATTTGACCTGGGTGTAGCACCCGCCTCGAAGCTCCACCTGCTCGGTGAAGGCAGCAGCAACGGCGTCGACACCGAGCGCTTTTCGCCGGGGAAGAGCCAGGTTCGCGCCCGCCTGGGGCTTCCCGCGGATGCATTCGTGATCGGGTTCGTCGGCCGGCTCACACGCGACAAGGGCCTCCCCGAGCTCCTCCGCGCCTTCGACTCGATCGTGCGCGTCCAGCCCAGCGCTCATCTCCTCCTGGTCGGCTGGTTCGACCGCGCCGAAGACAAACTCGACCTCAGCCTCCGCGCCCTCATCGACCGGCATCCCCAGATTCATTGGACCGGGTTTGTCAACGACCCCGCCGCCTACTACCGCGCCATGGACGTCCTGGTGCACCCCACCTGGCGCGAGGGCTTTCCAAACGCCGTCCTTGAGGCCGCCTCTACCGGAGTGCCCGTGATTACAACCATCTCTACCGGCTCCCGCGATTCCGTGGTGCCGGAGGTGACCGGGCTGCTGATTCCACCAGGCTATCCCGAAGCCATCGCCGAAGCCGTGCTCAAGCTTCTCAACGATCCCCGGCGCCGCCGGCGCATGGGCCGCGCCGCGCGTGCATGGGTCCTGGAGCATTATGTGAACGGCTATGTTTTGGGCCTGACTGTCGCCTATTACAAGAGCCTGTTAAACCCGCCGGCCGCCACCAAGCAGCCGACGGTCCCCAAGTTCGCCCAGCCTGCCTGAGCGCAATTGAGAAGATGGCAGCCGGCCGCCTGTTTTCGATCCAGAAGGGGGCCCCAAGGTCCCGATTTTGAGGCCTGGAACCGGCAATCGATTGATCGAACTAATCCCGATCGCTGCCAAATAGTTCCGGCTGCTCGGGCTCAGGTTGCGGCGCTTCGGTCCGCTTCCGCCCCGCGCCAATCACCGCTGCCACTTCCAGCGACTGGATCGCCTGGCGAGGCACGTAAATCCTCTGGCTGTTCGAGCGCGTATCCGGCGGCGTCAGCATCAGCCCTGCTCCTTCGATCACCGACTTGTCGTTGGCCGCTATCCCTTCCAGTTCCTCGCCGTCGGCCAGCACCAGGCGCAGCCAAAGCCCAGCCGTCCGTGGGCGGGTGGAAAAACGCTTGCGCAGAAGACGTTCCGGGTTGGCCTGTCCGCCGCCCTCTCCGGCCGCCGGAAGCTCGCGGACGTAGCAAATCCACTTCACCTGTTCCCAGCCGATGCGGACTACCTTGCCGTTCAGGTCGAGGATTTCGAGCTCCGCCGGGTCCCCGTCGAACGCGGCCCCGGCGTATCCCGCGCACCAGTCCCTGGAAAACTTGCGTACGATCACCGGCTTATGAGCAGAGGCCATCTGACTGAATTTTCGCACGCGGCGCGGTCGAGGACACCCACCCGGACGCCGGCTTCGACCGGTAACCTCTCGGATTGCATCGTTTTAGCTACTAGCCAGATTGCCTCAATTGTGTTAATGTACTGGTTTGCCGGTTCTGCCGGAGCGCGCCGTAAGAGCAGCAGCATCAGACACTTGGAGGGGTTTTTGGCGGCTCTCCGCTGAGTCTGGGCCGGGGCGCCGTTGCTAAGCGGATTTTTCATCGGGAAAAAGCCGCATTGAGATACGCCGGAATGGCGCACCGTTATGGAAGAACCGCTCAAGTGCCGAGCGGCAACAGGAGTGGGATGCCGGATTACGTCTACCTTTTAGAAAACCGTCTTTCATCCGATCGGCAGAACGCCCTCCGTCTGCTACGCGAGGCCGCACGCGAATTGGGAGTCATCCTCTTTCTGGTGGGCGATGCCGTCCGCGACCTGACCAGCGGGCACGCCGTCCGCGACCTTGAAGTAGCGGTTCATGGAAATGCTCTTAAATTCAAGAAATATCTGGAGAAAGCCGGCGCTAAAGTCTGGGGCGAGGACGAGGTTTCGCGCAGCCTCTATATGTGTTTTCCGGGCACCGTCCGCGTGGATGTTGTGAGCACGCACCGCGCCGAATTCCCCAAACCAGGAAAGCCCGTTCTGCATCCGGCTTCCATCCTTGAAGACCTCCGCCGCCGCGACTTTACCGTCAACGCCATGGCCATCTCCCTGAACGAGGGCTCCTTCGGCCTCCTCATGGACCCCCTGAACGGAGTGGCCGACCTCGAAGCCAGAACCCTGCGCCTGGTTTCCAACTATGGCTTTCTTGAAGATCCGTCCCTTTTGATCCGGGCGACCCGTTACAAGGCGCGGCTGGGATGGGAACTCGATCCCAAAACTCAGATCCGCTTTGAAAACGCCAAAGCCGAGGGCGTCATCGACTTTCTCCCCGCACAGGCCCGCAGCCGCGAGCTCGAGCAAATCGGCCATGAGGAAGAGGGCCTGAAAATTCTGCAGGCGCTCGAGACTGAGGGCTGGATGCAGGTGCTCTTCCCAGCCTGGACCGCTGCCGGCGCCGACGAGGAAAAGCTCAAAGAGCTGCATGAGCTGGCTCTTGCGCTGCTCGTGCAGGGAGTTCATGCCGACATGTCGGCCGCGCAGATGCGCTTGCTCACCGCCAATCTGGCGCCAAAAGAAGTCACCGCGCTCAAAAAGCTCATGCTCAGGCACGGTTTCGTCGAGGAATGGAGCAGCCTGGATTCCATCGCCGCCAGCTTTCAGAAAACGCTGCTGTCCAAAGAGAACGCAAAGCCTTCGGTCAGCTTCGGGCTTTTCACAACTTACGATCCGGAGGCGGTTCTCTGGCTCGGATTTACAAGCAAAGACGCAGCCGTTCAGGAGCGTTATGACCGGTTTCTCAAGGTCTGGCCGGAAGCTCGACAGCGCATCCCTTACGCGCTCATGCAGGAGCTGCGCATCACTCCTGACCTGCCGGTCTACAGCGATCTTGTGCAGAGAATCTTCCTCGAGCTGATCGACGGCGGCCTTTCCACGCCCGAGGAGATGCGCGCCTATCTTGAGCCGCATTCGCCTCCGGCTCCCCCACCGCAGGTCACCATTAAAAGGCCCCGCGGTCGCCGGGGTGAGGCGCGGATCAAAGAGCAGTCCTTCGACGAGGAAGAGGAATCCGAGGAGTCGGCCTCCGCCGACGAAGATAGCGACGGCATGGGCGGCGACGAGGATGAGATCGGCCTGGGCATGAACCTTCCCAAAATTGCCCTGGAACCGGAATTGGGCGACGAAGCGGAGGCGGAAGCTGCCGAGGAGGAGTTCGAATCTGCCGAAAGCGAACCCGGCCAAGAGCCGGCTCCGGCAAAAGAAGAGCCGGTCCCGGCGAAAAAGGAGTCAATAGCGGTCCCCAAAGCAACGGAACCCAAAAGGGCTCAAGTTGCTTCAGCGCCTGTTCCCCCCGCCAAAGCGGAGGCCAGGACGGGAGGCAAAGCCGCGAAAGTGGCTTCGGCTACCCCCGCCACTGCCCTCAAAACGGCCCCGGCCGCAGTTAAGCAGGAGCCGGCCAAAGGCAAAGCTGCTTCTGAAGGCAAGAAAACGGCTCCCGCGAAAGACCGCAAACCCGTGCCGGCGAAAACCGCGGCCAAGGCCGCCAAAATTCCGGCCAGGCCCGCTGCGAAAGCTCCCGTCAAAGCAGCCGCCAAAAAGCCCGCGAAGAAGGAGCCGGCCAAGGTCGCACCCAAAGGCAAGCCGGCTCACGCTGCCCCTCAGAAGAAGAAGGGCAAAGCGCCCCCTGCCGCCAAGTCCTCGAAGCCGCCTGCAAAAAAACACGCGGCTAAGCCGGCAAAGAAACGATAAGTCTCGTTTTTTCGCGTGAACCAAACCTACTGCGGCGTAATGATCCCGCCCAATGCGTGCCTGCGCGGCAAAACAATGCCGCGGCGGTCCACTTCGGCCGCAACATGAGCGGGCCGCTCTGAATCCGCAAGGGCGGGCCGCTCAATCAGCGCTCCCCCGCAAGCCGGACACCAATCCCCCTCCGTCTCCCTTGCGAGCACTGCCCGGCACTGGCTGCAAATCCGTTCCATGACTCCAGTTTAGAGGCTCCAGTTTAGCCGGTCGCGCTTTTTTTCTGCAGCCCGCTCAGCGCACTCGCTGCTAGGGCGTGTTCACACTAACGGCTTGGTTGAGCGATCCAGGCCTCGCCGCCATCCTCTGTAGCTAGGATCAATCTGCCTGTACCAGCGGCAGAGCCGAATTTTTTATTTTTCACTTTTTCACTTGACAAGCACTATAGTAACGGTCACGCTGTGTCCAATCGCTTGCGGTCGAAACCGACGAGCCATTCCTAGCTTTTCTAGAATTCCAATAAAGCAGGACTATTCCGGTTTTTCTTCCTCAGGTCAGAGCACCTCCTTACGCTTCTCGCAATCGAACGGCTATCGTTCGTATAGGTAGGTTTTTGGGCATCAACGCTGGAGGGCACCATGCTTAGCCGTCGCGGCATGCTCATACTTTTGACAATCTTTCCGAGCTTTTTCTCTCGCAAGCTTCGTTCACAAGGTGTCTCGTCGTCCAGGTCCATCGTGGACACTCTTAACACCGAAGCGCAGGCCAACGACCAAGATGGAATTCACGTCTACTGTGAGCATCTGGTTCGGCTTCTTGTCAACGAGAGTGTTTCCAAGGAAACCGTCACATCTTTGACAGATAGACTTGCCATTGCAGAAAGAGCAGCCAGACGCGGAGAACGACCTCTGGTTTCCGAAACAGAGGTCGCAGCAGCCTTCAATAACCTGATGGGTGAGATTGGAGCTCCCAAAGAGTTAAGGACGGATGCACCGATGGTCCACAGATTTCGGGTCGGCCCTTTATCCAGATCCGACGTTTCCCATCTGATTACGCTGAACACAAATGGAGCCAATTGCAATCCCGGCGAAGCAGTGTTCCTTCTCTACTTACTGATTCAGGACAACGGAACAGTCGAAGATCACCTGCCGCCCGGAACGACATCTGTGATGGTGCCTAGTTTGATGGTGACTGAGCAGGATCCGTCCGCTCCGGATGCGAGGCGCTCTATCTATGGATATGCCAAACACCATCGGCGTTCCAATCTCGCTGACGTTTTCAACCACGTAGCACAAGCATTCCATCTCTGAGGAGGGTAACTCATGCACATGAAGAGTGTAGTTGCAGTTGCGCTATTGACCATGGCCACCCTGACCATGTGTGGTTGCCCAGGACCCTACAATCCCAACCAAAGGTTTTACGATTGAAACCGATGAAAGACTTGCGCCAGCCGGGTGCAATCCGAACGTACCATGCCCCATTCTCCTTCTTGGTCCGGCGCAGCCCATTCCAGGAATCTCCGTCTCGGGAAATTACCAGCATGCAGATGCTGAGGGTGACGAGGTTATGGGGTCCAATGGCTCCTTCAGTGGGAAAACGAACGCAAACGCACAGTATTGGGTCAACAACGGAAAAGCACCTGCGAACTGGCAACTATTCTCGACCTGGACCCACTTTTGTGGATACCCCAATTTGTACGCGACAACACACGATATCTGGTCGGGCGACCCGGAATACGAGTACCAGGTCTATTTAGACGTTCAAAACCTAGGCCTGTACAATTACGACTGTGTCACTTATCAATCAAACGGGACGCCGGAAACACTTCCTAGCGCGTCGACGAATTTCGCCATCGTCGGTCAACTGCCCAGCTCAATTAGTCTGGGCGCATATCCGGATACCCCATTCATAACGACATACGGGATGCCCCAGCTATATATATACGACGGAACTCCGACTGGGGGTGTAAACCTAGTGTAGTGTCCAACAAATAGATGGACAACTAAGAACGAGCGGCGTTATCTTTTGTCCATGCCTGCTCCCGTCTCTCGTTTGCAGCTTGACGACGCCGACGCACAACTAATTCGGCAATGGT
>JBOGLX010000063.1:0-6752 GCA_050745765.1 Occallatibacter sp.
CAGGGGTCAGGGGTCAGGGGTCAGGGTTCAGGTTTCAGGGGTCAGGGACTAGGGACTAGGGACTAGGGACTAGGGAATAGAAGGACAGTGGTCGGTGATCGGCTGACGGGGGCGTGGGGGGAAAGAATCAGAACGGGACTCCGCTGGCGTCCCATTCCCTATTCTCTGTTCCCAGTTGCTTCCCGTTCCAGGATGGGAAAAGAGGCCGCTTCGCTAGCCTGAAGTGGGAATTGCTGGATAACTTAATTTGAATCAATTACTTATATTGCTCTTGGCCGGCGCTGCGGTTCCAATTCGGGACAATCCATCTCCTACCGGCACGGCCCGCCGTCCGAAAACTGGACAGTCATCTCTTCCCTTATCAGGAGCTTAGGGAAATCGTTCGAGTTTGGCACAGCACGTGTATTAGAAAAGGACAAATCCCAGCGTCGAAACAGAATTGGGAAGGGAATCGGGAAGCAGGAAGTCGAGACAAGGGGACCGGGAACTTCCACCTGAGCCCCTGACCCCTGACAAAAGCCCTGACAAAAAGGAGCGGCGATGAATCAGGCACTGAAGCACAGCGATAGCAGTATAGGATGCGAACCGGCGGAGCGCAAGCGGGTGGAAGCGGTGGTGGAGACGCTGGCCAACCTCCGCAGCCCCGGCGAGACACTGGCCGCGGTGGCCCACGACGCGCGTAACATGGTGACGGCGCTGGGGCTCTACTGCGACCTTCTGGAGGAGCCGGGCGTGCTGGCGGCTCCATTTGCGCACTACGGCGGCGAACTGCGGCTGGTGGCCGCGGCCAGCCGGCGGCTGGTGGAGAAGCTGGTGTCGATGGACGCGCCGGCAGCTCTGCCGTCGGCGCCGGAAAACAGGTCCCAGGGCCGAGCGTTCCCGGGAACTGGAGTGGGAACTGCCGCGGGAGCGGCCGCCGCGACGGTTGCGGCGAGGCGTGGCCGGGCGGACCGCGGGGATACGCTGCCCTCGCTGCCCATCGCCAACCTTGCTGCGGAACTGCTGGCCAACCGCAACCTTCTTGCCGCACTGGCCGGCCCGGCCATTGGGCTGACGGTAGAGGCCGAGGGCGGCGCGTGCCCGGTGCGGCTGACTGCCGAGGACCTGACCAGGATTCTGGTCAACCTGGTCAAGAATGCCGCCGAGGCCATGTCCTCGGGCGGACGGATTCATATCGCGCTAGGCGCGCGTGCCGCGGCGGCAGGCGCGAAGGGTTGGCTTTCTCTGTCCGTCGAGGACAGCGGCCCCGGAATTGCCGCGAACGCCCTCGAGAAAGTCTTTGAGCCGGGATACACAACGCGCCGGCGCGATACCAACCCCGCCAAGGCGGATGTCTGGCCGGTGGCGCATCGCGGTCTGGGTCTCGCCATCACCCGTTCCATCGTGGAGCAGGCCGGTGGACGGGTTTTTGCCGCCAGCGGCGCCGCACAGGGAGCACGCATCGAGATCGAACTGCCGGTGCGGAAAGGCAGCTTTTAGCTTCTGGGGAGGGACAGGGAATAGGGAACAGGGAATAGGGAATAGCGAGCAGGGTTACGGGGCCAGAGGCGAAGAACCACTCGAACCGAATTTGAGAACTGTACGCTGCGAAGTACGAACTGCGAACTACGAACTGTGAACTATGAACTGCGAGCTATGAACTGCGAACTGCGAACTATGAACTGCGAGCCGGAAGTCGACAGTCAATTTTTGAATTTTCCCAAGGACACGCGAGGCGACTACAATGCTGGATACAGTCTTCAACACCAGAACCATGGAGTTCATTCCTCAACTAGCGGAGCCGGCCGCGCGTTTGCACCTGCTGGTGGTCGACCCGGACGCGGCCTTCCGCTCGGCCTGCGCGGAGATCGCCTCTAGCCTTGGCTATGCCGTCGAGAGCACCGGCGACCTGGGCCAGGCGCGGAGCCTGCTGCGCGGCCACGCGGCAGATATCCTGCTGGTGAATCTACCCCCAAACTCCGGCCATGGCCTGGAACTGGTCTCCGAGGTCAAGCTGCTTTATCCCGGCGCCTCGGTCATCGCCATGACCGCATCGGGCTCGGTGAATGCGGCGGTCGAGGCGATGCGCTGCGGCGCGTCGGACTACCTGACCAAGCCCTTCGCCATGGACGAGCTTTCAACGGTCCTCGACCGGGCGTCGGCAAACCACTCGACCGATCTTGCAACCCGGCAGTTGCGCGAGCGGCTGCGGCTCTCTGAGGGCCTGGGCGCCATGATTGGGCGCTCGGCCGAGATGGAGAAGCTTTACCGCATCCTCTCGAAGGTGGCGCAGAGCTCGCACCCGGTGCTGATCCTGGGCGAGAGCGGCACGGGCAAAGAGCTGGTCGCGCGGACCATCCACGCCTACGGGCCCAACGCGCAGAAGCCCTTTCTGCCCGTAGATTGCGGGTCTCTCGCGCCGACGCTGATCGAGAGCGAGCTGTTCGGCTACGTCAAGGGCGCTTTCACCGGGGCCAACCGCTCCAAGGATGGATTGATGGTTTCGGCCGAGGGGGGCACGATCTTTCTCGACGAGATCGGCGAGCTTCCGCTCGATCTGCAGGCCAAGCTGTTGCGGGCGCTTCAGGAGAAAGAGGTCCGTCCGTTGGGCGCCACGCATCGCGTGCCCATCAAAGCGCGCATCGTCGCCGCCACCAACCGCGATCTGGCGGCGATGGTTGAGAAAGGAACCTTCCGCAAGGATCTTTTCTACCGGCTCAACGTGGTCAACCTGCGTCTGCCGGCGCTGCGCGACCGGCGCGAAGACATTCCCCTGCTGGCGGCGCATTTTCTGGACCGCATCAGCCGCGAATACCGGCGCAATTTCACGCTATCCGACGAGGCGCTGCGCACCATGATGCGCCACGACTGGCCGGGCAACGTGCGCGAACTGGAGAACTCGATCGAGCGGGCCTGCACCATGTCGTCGGGGCCGGTGCTGCGCCTGGGCGATCTGCCCACGCAGCTCCAGCAGCAGGGCCTGAACGAGCGTCATGCCGTGGCCGCAGAGGGGGAACCGGCCGGAGCAGACGGCGCGCCCGGGGTCAAGACGCTGGCCGATCTGGAGCGCGAGGCTATCTTAAGCGCCATCCGCGCCCTGAACGGCGACAAATTGCAGGCCGCCAAGCTGTTGGGTATCGGCAAGACCACGCTCTATCGAAAGCTGAAGGAATACGGGATCGCCGACCCCATGCAGGATGAGTAAGGGACGAGGGAATAGGGACTAGGGAACAGGGAACAGAAAGCGGGTCAGCCAGTCAGCGCGTCGGCAGGCCGGCGGAATGGTTTAGCGCCGCTAACCCCGCTGACTGCTAACTGCCGACAGCTAACTGCCATGACCAAGGAGGGTGAGATGAGCATTCTGATGGTGACGGGAATCGAAGGGGCGAAGAACTGCGCGGGGGTGGTGGGCGCGCAACTGGGCATGGAAGTTGAAGTGGCCGAGGGGCGCAAGACTGCGCTGGCGGCGCTGCGGCGGCGCGAGTTCCTGGCCGTGGTGGTGGACGAGACCGTGGCCGAGTGCGATCCGGCGGCGGCGGAGACCATATGGGAGCACGCCGGCCTGGCCATTCCGATGCAGGTCAACTTCGCCTTGTCCGGTGCGGCGCGGCTGATTCGCGAGATCCGCGCTGCGCTGCGCCGCCGCGAGCGGGAGCAGTTGCTGGCGCGGCGGGCGGCAGCCGCGGCGATGGAGAGCGAGTTCAAGGGCACCGTTGCGGGCCTTTTGCTCAACTCGCAACTGGCGCTTTCGGGCGCGGAGATCTCCTCGCCGGTGGCCGAGAAGCTGCGGGTGGTGGCGGATCTGGCGGGCAATTTGCGCCGTCAGTTGAGCGCCCCGCTCGAGGCGCGCGCGGGTTCGGCTTCCTGAGCTTGCAGGGAACAGGGAATAGGGAATAGGGAACAGGGGGCATAGTTCGCAGTTCACGGTTTTCCGCCGCAGAATCTCTCCCTGCGGACTGTGAACTGTGAACTTCGAACAGTGAACTTCGAACTGTGAACTTTAAAAGTCTTGCCTGACTGGAACAGCGGCAGCAAGTTTTATTGCGTTGCACGCGCATCGCCGGGGCAGAAACTGGCCCCGGCGTTCTTTTATGCCTGAGAGCGCGATGCGGGGATTCAGCGGCGGCGGGGACGGGGGGCCGCGGGCGGGCGGCCGATGAGCACGCGGGTGCGGGCGCGGGTCATGGTGATGCGGCAGGCGAGGCCGCCGCCGCATCGGGTTTCGCGGATACCGATCCAGGCCACCTGGTCGGGGCCCAGCATCCAGGCGGTGGCGTCGGCAGCGTTGTGGGTCTCTTTCATAAAGTAGGCGGCGTTCATGTCGGCGTCGGCGGCGTTGGCGTCCAACTGCTCGCAAACCGGGGTCGAAGGCGCCGGCGGCGGCTCGCAGTAGTCCTCGTCGTGGATCAGCACGTACTTTCTGCCGTTTTCCGGGATGAAGTACGCGGGCGAAACAACGGGGATGTGCGCCGCGATCGACCACTGGCTCAGCGCCTCGACGAAGGACAGCGGAAGCTGGCTGATGCTGAGATCGGCGCCGGTCAACTGGCGGGAGAAGACGGTGAGCGTGGGCGTGGGCTCGCCGTTGGTGGGACGGAAGTAGAAGACGCCGAGGGCTTCTCCGGTCTGCATGTCGAACCACATGAAGCCGCGGCCGGCGAGGTAGGGACCGCGCGCGCCGGGGACCATCGCGAAGCGGCCGCCGGCGATGCTGATGGGCAGGTTGGAGTCGTCGAGGACCTCGTCGATGGCGCTCGAGAGCGGCATGTCGGTGCCGTAGTGGTACTCGGTGCGGGGCACGGCGAGCTTCATGACGGCGCGGAACTGCTTATCTTTGTGGAGCGCTCGAACGGGCTGGCCGGCGTAGCTGCCGAGGAAGGCAAGCTGCCCGCCGGGGATGGGTTTTTGAAACACGGCCGCAGGCGGCGGAGGCGGCTCGGACGCCAGAGGGGGTGGCCCGGCGGGCTCTGCGGACGGCGGCGCGGGTGCGGCGGGCTGCTGGGCGGCGAGGCTTACCGCAGAGAGGCTGACGGCTGAAAAGGCGGCCACGAGAATGGCGGCGAGGACGAGACGCGCTGCGCCGGCAGCGCTGCGCAGGCTGAAGATTGGCGTGAAGGATGGCATCGTGAGCTCCCGCCACCAATGTACCGGAAAGATTTGCGGCGCGGGCGTGAAAAGAGCGCGAAAGATGCGGCGGACCGGCGGTTTATTGAACGTCGCAGCCTGTGCTGCCGGGGATCGCGTGAACTACTTTTGCCTCGACGGCGTCGGGCGGGAACCAGAACTCGGCGCCTCCGCCGGGTTCGTCGAATGCCGGCGCAACAACGCCCATGTAAGCCCGGACGCCGCTCCTCACCGCATCGGCATAGGCGATGCAGGCGGGTGTGTCGGTGAGGGCAAGCCTGGCGCGGATCGCTTCGGCAGTCATCAACTGACCATTTTCGGTGACGGTGGACAGGGTGGTCCACCAGGAGCCGTTGCGCGCCGAGATGCTCTTTGTGGAAACCCTGACTAACTCGTCGGGCCCGGTGAAGGACTTGCCGAATGCGGCGGAGACGACGAAGCTGACAGTTTCGGTTCCAGGCAGGAAGGCCGGATAGAGGACACCATCCATCTGGCCATTGAGGCGGCGCGCGGAATCGAGCTCGACGTCGGATTCATCGCTGCCGAGGAGTTCGTCGTAGACGGAGCAGACGGGCGAGGTGTAATCGGTGGCGCCGCTGGTCTTGATCTCAGGGTCGGCGAGGCAGCCGGGAATGGCAGGCCAGGGCCAGCTTTTCTGGGCGGCTGAACCGTTCGCCGGAGGCGTCTGCGTGTGCGCCGATGCGAGCGCGGCAAGGACGAAGGGGGCGATCAACAACGTGCGCACTTTTGTCATGTTCCACTCCCATGTTGCGATTGCGGCGAGCTGGCTGACTGATTGGCTTTCAGGGGCACTGCCTTAGCTAGAAGCCGAAGAGAATTTTTGACCTTATACGATGGAGAGTTTTCGGATGCGAAAGCATGGTAACACGAAGGCGGACCCTCTACACCATCGCGTGCACGTGGGTTCTGCTGTGCTTCGACGACGGTAATTTGGTTATGAGTCTTCGACGACGGAGCGGGAGGCGACAACGCGATGAAAGAGATCGTTCTTGAGTGGCGTAAGAAAGCTATTTGCAGGCCTGCGGAGCGCGGTGCGTTTCGCGCGTAAGTTTCGCCGCCTTTTCCGCGCACCAAAGTTTGATCAGAGACTGGGAGGGCACATCGAGCCTGCGCGCATGGGCGCGGGCTTGGAGCACCCAAGTACGGTTCAGGTTGCGGCATTCTAGAGCGAAACCAGAGTTCCTGAGTCCTCTTTAGTATCGTTCGGGCCGCTGGCCGCGTAACTGTCTTCAAACGGCTTAACAGCCTGTGGTGAAAGTCTGAATTTCGGAAAGGACATCCCGCAGGGGCTAAAGCCCTATTGATTCCAGGTGCCTTACGGCACGACTAAAGTCGTGCCCTTTCAAAACCGGACTTTCACCACAGGCTGTTAAGGCAACCTTTAACAGCCTTAAGTAAGGCTAAAATTGCTTAAAAACGGATTTATTGTTTACTACTTGATAACCTGGCATATTTCGCAAGCAACTCATTGCATGTGGCTTACAATACGCAATCCATTGAAAATGGGGCGATTTGCGCCAACCCCACCCCCCCAGCTTCAGAGAGGGTGCTTAAGCAGGGATTTTTCGAGATCGTGACGCGTTCTCCGCCTGCTGTCAGACCTCGACGGGCTGTGCCATGCCCGGAAC
>JBOGLX010000064.1:0-8833 GCA_050745765.1 Occallatibacter sp.
TCTGCTCGCTGCCGTTCCTTCTGTACCGCGCGGTCAGCGAGGATCGCGTCCTCCACGCTGGATTACCCGGCTATCGCGAATACGCGCAGCGGGTACGCTGGCGGCTTCTGCCGGGAGTGTGGTGAGCGCAAGTGCGGCCGGCGAGGCCACCCGAGGCCACCCGAGGCCACCCGAGGTGTCGTAGGCGCTCGACTCTGGCACCGGCTCTAATCCTGGACCCCGCGAATAGGGCGAATCTTATCCAACGCAAGCGCTTTATTTTGGCACCAGAAGGCTTGATTTTGGCACTGGCGGCCAAATCGGACGTGGAATCTGGCACTGGCCGGCGAGGGCTCGTGGTCGGTATGCGGATTACACAATATGCTGGTGGGTGGGCCGCGGGTTCAGAGGCGTACCTTCATAAAGATCCGCCACGTCGCAGCGCAGTCCGAAAGCGGTGAGATTCAGTTCATCGGCGCCATTCAGCGTCTGGGAGGTCCAGCCATTTTCCGTCTTGACGTCGAGATGCACCTCCATCCGATCCTGCTCTACGGCGAGGACAGCTTCGCAGGACGCATGTTCGAGGTAGATGGCGCGTTTGACGTCGATCCACTTCTTATCCGTGCTGGGCACTCGCATTTCGTCGGTGTCGGAAACGATCTCAGCCAACAGATACGCGCGATCGACGAAGCGCTGATCGGCTTGGTAATCGGCATCTATGACTGCTACGTCTGGCTCAGGCCTATAGTCGCCAGACGACAGTTCAATTCCCGGTCGTTGTGTGGCCAACCAATTGGGCAGATGCCGCGACAAGGCGTCGTTGAGCAGCTTCTCCAGATTTCCGGCTATGCGGTTGTGCGCGATAGTCGGTGGCGTCATCATCATAGGAACACCTGCGACGAGCTCCCAACGCTCATGGTCCGGACGGCCTTCCTGGAAGGACCGAAATTGAACGGCGGTCATCCGTCCAGCCCGCGGCGGTCGTTGAAGTTCAACGCCCATCAGTATCTCCGACGTCGCTGCATATCGCCAGTCGGCCCCTGGGAGGCTTTTGGCACGCCTGTCTCGGACGCAATCTACCACGCCGCCAGTACCGCTGAAATCCGCCTTTCCTCCTTTCGTTGCGCGTGGTCCGCGTGATCGTGCGAGCGTCATGGGTCTGAGCCACGGGTGGCGCGGGGTCTGGCCGACACGCCGCCCCGGTCGTCACAGAGGACCGAGCAGTTCAGGCAAGGCCCGTGGTTCTGCACCTACAGCCGCCGGTGTCAACGCCGGAGTAAAATTGCATCAGCCGGCCGGGGCAAAAATGCATCACTGGCGGGCTTTGGCGCGATGGTAGATCGTCATTGGAACGGGGGCGGATTTGCTCGGTCGCGCCGAGCGGTCAAGCCCCGAAGCCGCGGAGCGGCGCGCCGGAGGCGCGGGGCTTGACGGCGAGCGCGCCCTCCCGAACGCTATTCACGCAAGTGGGGTTCGGGGTCTCTTTAGCTCAGGTTCGTGCCACCCTTTCGCCGGTACGCCGTCTAGGTGCCGCACGTCGCTCTAACCTCACGCGGCGGAAAAGCGGGCGAACTCAGTGACGATCGCTTAACCCGAATCGGCCATCGCTCGCGGTCGGAGGACATGGCGATGGCTCCGCGGAAATCCGAACACCCTGCGGTAACATCGGCCGAAGAGCCGGATGTTGGGAATCTGGACCTCCCGGTCGACGAATCGATGCCGCTTTCGTTCTTCCATGATCCGGATGGCGCGCCGTTTTCGGAGCGGCAGCAGTTCGATCTGTCGCAGGCGTTTCAGGCCCTCTCGAATCCGATTACCAGACACTTCGTCGAGCTGCTGGCCATTGAGCCTTTTTCGACTGTCGATTTGGCGCGCCATTTCGACCTGACGCAGAACCAAGTCGATACCGCTGGGTCTTTATTGATCAAGGCCGGCTTCGCAAAACCTATCGACGGTGGTGAGGTCCGCGGACGCTGTTATCAGCTCGACCATCGCGCCCTGGACTTGATCCGGTCGTGGCTCGGTCGCATCGCTACGGAGGCGCCGGTGCTGGAGAAACACGGCTGACGTATCTGCGGTGCCGTCCTCTTGTACTCCTCGCGGTGCGGCGGTCCGTATATTCTTTGCAGCACTGGATTGACGTCGCATGAAACCCCGAGCACGCGCTCCGCGCGCTCGCGCAGGATTGTGATGGCCGCCGGCGATCCGGCGCGTCCGATCACCACCATCAGCCGCCCCATCGTACGGGTGCGCAAGGAATGCGAAGCGGCTTCGGCTCGTTCGACATGATCCCGCAGCGTGGCGACCACGACCTCGTCGAAGGAGGCGGGCCACCGTTTGAGGGCCCCATAGCCCTTGGCGGCGTTCGTTTCCGATGGGCGCAGTTGGGCTCCCTCGCGCAGGTCGGAGAAGTAGCCGAACCATCCGAGAAGGCGGAACAGCGCCGGATCCGGCAGCTTATCGAATGGCGCCGGCACCTTCGGCTTCGGTCCGTGGCCGAAGAGGCCGGCGATCTCGCGGGCGGCGACGAGGACGTCCTGCGGTACCCGGCGTGCGGGGGCCGCCCGCTGATCGGCGCCGCAAGGACATTCGCAGATGGCGTTCGCCGTCTGCCAGGTCAGGGCATGGGCGCATTTCCAGCAGCGCGAGCGCAGCGCTTCGCCGCTCTCGGGATCGCACGCGAGCGCGGCGATCTGCCATAGCGTGCGGACGAACGGCTCGCCGCCATCGCGCGCCAGCACGCCCGGAGCGACACGGCGGCGGCTCGTCTCGACCCATGCCACCGGCACCTCGCGTCCGAGGATGCGATATCCACCCGGCGTTTTGATCCAGGCGGCGGCGGCGAGTTCTGCCGTCTGCAGGCCCGCCAGACGCGCCAGTCTGCCGATGCTGTCGATGCTGGTGGGGACAACGGCCAACGGAGTCCTCGCAAATTTTAGGCCGAAGCGGACGAGCTCCGCCGGAGTAAGCCGCCCGTGCGGGGCGAGCCGGACCGCGATCGAGGCGACGCATTCGCCAGGACGGGGCCGGAAGTTCTCGGTCCAGAGCGCTTTTCCGGCCATCAGTAGATCCTGCTCCCTTTCCCGCAGCCGGATTTTTTGCGCTGCTTGTCGTGCAGCGCCTCCACGAGTTTCTGCCGATCTTTCTCTTCGTCTTCGATGCAGAGCGGAATGGGCGGCAGCGGGCGATCGCGGAACGGATTGATGCCGTTCATGCGCCAGTCGCGGATCCGGCTGAGGTCGAACGCCGTCTTGAAATCCTCGATCGTCAGCGTCCCGGGCGCGCCTTCGGCCTTGTGTCTTTCGAATGCGAACAGGGCGGCGGTTTCGGCGAGTTTGGCCAGCGCCCCGATGCGTCCGCGCGTCGCATAGAAGAATGCCGGCATGAGGGCTTTGTCGCCGAGCGGCGTGGAAGCGAACGGCGTCAGCCTCCCGAATTCGCCGACTATTTTCGCGAACCGCTCGCGATCCTCCTCGGTCTTGTAGGCGAGCGGCATGAGCGGGGCTCTGAATCCGATCCGTTCGTTCGTGGCATCGCCGTCGTCTTGGACAAACATGCGATCGAGTGCCGGCGCGCCGGCCACGACGATGGCGAAGGCGCCCGCGTTCTCCAGCGCGAGCAGCCATTTCATGAATTTTCCCATCGCGTGCGGTCCGAGATTGCGGAACATCTGCTGCGCTTCGTCGATCGCGAACAGATCGAAGCGGTGTTGCGCCAGCAACCACCCCAGCATGTTTCCGGCCTCGGGCTCCCTCAGCGCGTTCACCTTCGGCCACCCGAAGATGCCGCCCAGGATCAATTTCGAAGCGATCAGCGGGGTGATCCCGCTGGTCATGTCGGCATACAGGATGCGCGTTCCCCTGCCTTCGATCTTGCGCATGTACATCGGCGGATAGCGGTCCAGGCCCAGTTCGGCGAGCAGGCGCATCTGCTCTTCCGCCTCGGGATCCGGTTCGGCGTCGCCCCCCCGCTTGCGTCTGAACGGCTTCCCGGTCGTCTTCTCGATGAAGCGGGCGATGGTCTCGGTTTTGCCGCACCGGGAATGGCCGATGATGTATCCGGTGGTGCCTTCGCGCATCCGCTTGCCGTGCCGCAATTGATTGTCGAGCACCTCGCGCGCTTCCTTGTTGGCGTCGTGCTTGAGGTAGATCAGCGAGATCGCCTTGCGGCAGGCGTCGAGCGACATGGCCGTCTGTCCGTCCGGGTTCTTGGCGGTCATGTCCGGCCCCCGTCTTCTTGTTCTCCGGCCGTATCGGCCAGCGGGTCGCCTTCGCCGTGGACCTCGAATGTCGTGCCCTCGAATTTCGCGCCCCTGCCGCGTTTCCGCTTCGGGGCCGCGGCCTTTTCGGCCGCCGCCTTGGCCTTGGCGGCGGTTTCCAGTTCGCCGAACATGTCGTAGCGCGAGATCAGTTCGTCCGTGTGGTGCAGGGCGTGCTTGTCGGGCCCGCCGAGCAGCACGCCGGCGAAGCGCGGCGCCTGGCCTCCGGAGAGCCCGCCCTTGATGTCGCGTCCGTGCTTCGGCTCGTTTCCGTCGAGCGTCACTTTCATCTTCCTGAGCGCGTTGCCGAACAGGTGGAGGAAGCCGGCTTCGTAGTCCGCATGGTTTTTGGGATCGAGCTTCCGCGCGCGCAGGAAGCCGCACACCACGTCGTGCTGCCACAGCGTGCGCTGCTTCACGTGCGGATTGATGCAGGGCACGGCGATTTCGGCCGGCACGTTTCCGGTCTCGTCTTCGCGCGCCAGCGGGTTGGCGACGAACGCGGTGCCGAGGTCGCGCAGCGGGATGCGGGCCTTGAGCGGCGTCGGCACCGCTTTGCGCATCCCGTGATAGCCGGCGAGCCGGCGGATCGTCTGCAGCTCCTCGGACTGGAAATCGAGATCCCGCCACAGGAAGCCTTCGTTGGTGGCGTTCACGTCGTCCTCGATGCAGGCGATCAGATCCCAGCGCGACGCTTCGTAGGGGGTCAGCGGCCGGGGCCGGTGCGAGGCGTGGGCGGCGCCGCGCACCCAGCGCTCCTCCGGGCTCTGCCCGTCGAGGTCGCGCTGCGGCCGGCGCGCGTAGCATTCGATCAGGTACTGGTGGAACAGCTCCACGAAGTCCTCGGCCGGCAGGCAGGCTTCCTCGATCGGCCGCCGGTGCGCTTTGTCCTTGACGTTCGAGCCGGTCGAGCCTTTCAGCCAGTGCACGAAGTCCTGCTCGATCGTGCCGAAGAAGCGCTCCACGTACGGCTTCGTCTCCGGGTGCTTGGGAATCGCCAGCTGGAAGCCGATGCCGATGCGCGCCAGCGCCGCCTGCAATTTCAGGCTCACGAATTCCTTGCCGTTGTCGTAGCGGAAGCGGACCGGCTTGCCGAAGCCCAGGAGGCCGCCGTCGATGTCGGGCCACCACGGCCCTACGTCGATGTGTCACGGGAAGAAATAGCGAGACGAGTTCTTTACAAAGAAATACTCCGGCGCGCTTTCGAACCACTGAATCTGGCGTACTCCGGCGATAATGTGCATGGGGCATTCGGAATGGTAGGGCAGTGGGCGCAGCACCGTTCTCACGTCGTCAGCTGGCTTGCAGGAAATGCACAGTCCGTTTCAGAAATCTGCCAAGCCATTTTGCGACGCACAAAGTTCGACAATGCGGCGGCCATCGCCGCAATGGTCCAGCATGTCAACGCGAATCTAGTAACGGAGATCGATGACTGCGCCCAGAGAAGCGTTGCCAATGACGCGCTGAGTGAACGTCTAGCTTCACATGGCATTCTTCCAATGTTTGGATTTCCGACGCGAGTGCGATTTATGTTCCATGGTCGCTCGCCAGGCGCTCGTCATGGCTGGCCGCCGGAGCACGGGACAATAGACCGCACTTTGGACATTGCGATCAGCCAATTCGCGCCGGGAGCTCAAACCATCAAAGATGACCAACTTCTCACATCGGTAGGGGTGGTTGACTACTATCCGTCCGGTGACCAGGTTTTGACCAATCCGAATCCGCTCGGCCGCGCATTTCAGGTGGGAGTTTGCCGACGCTGCCAAGCGCTAGTCGAAAATCCCTCGTCAGCAGGTGGCTGCCCTTATTGCGCTGCCCCTCAAGGCCGAGATGATTACAGGTGCGTCACTCTTTCGGAGCCGCCTGGGTTTCTCACGTGGTTCGCCGCTGACACCGAGTACAACGGCACCTTCGAGTTTACGCCGCGCGCGCTCAGGGCTCGTCTGGGCCATGCTCGTGGACAGCCAGTCCAAATGCACAACGTCGAAATCGACCGAACGCACGCGCGCATTCACCGCATCAACGACAATGCTGGCAAAGACTTTCACTTTCAGAAGCTGCTAAACCGAGACATCTGGATTGTGCAAGATGCCTTCAATCAAGCAGTGTCGAAACTTCCTCCTGCCGCGGGCAGAGCGCTAACCCAACCGCAGTACGATGTGCTGAGCGACGACCGCGCTCTCGCATCTATCGCCAATACGGACGTGCTTGTTGCGGGAATCAAACATGCGCCAGTGGGCCTGACTCTGAACCCAGTGACTGCGGAAGCGAGGGCGGCATGGTATTCATTCGGCTTCATGCTTCGAAGAGCGGCATCGGTGATTTTGGATGTTGCGGAGGCTGAGCTTGACGTTGGGATTCAGCCGCAAATCGACCTAAGGACCCCATTCGCGCCGCCAACCGCGCGCGTCTTCATCTCTGATACTTTGGAAAACGGCGCTGGGTACAGCAGACATCTTGGAACGCCGGCTGAGTTCGAAAAGCTCCTGCGGTTTATGCTTGGCCAGGGCGGGAAGCCCTCAAGGGAATTTTTTGAGCCGTACGTACAGCCTCCTCATGAACGCGACTGCTCAAGTTCCTGTCGTTGTCTGCGCGAATATGGCAATATGGCTTACCATCCGCTGTTGGACTGGCGCCTAGCGTTTGACATGGTCCGCCTGGCGCTGGACGCGCAGGCGCCGATCGATCTCAACCAAACTTATTGGCGCTCTCTCGTTCAGCGGACCAGCACCTCATACTTCCAGGGTCTTGGATATGTCCCGATGTGGTTGTCCGGTCTGCCTGCCGGACACGATGCAGGAAGAAATGAAGTTGTTATCTTGACCCATCCACTATGGGACCAGCAGCCAGCGAATTTTGGTCCGGATCTTGCGAGAGCGGTAGCCGATGCCGAGTCCAAGGGCTGGCAATGGAAGCTCAAAACTATATTTCGCGCCGTGCGGTTCCCTTACGAATAGGCAATGCGATGTTTGTCCCTCAGCCGCCAGCAGTTCGCGCTATCGAGCGGATCACGCCCACGCTTTACGATGCTTTGCTGAAGTGTGAGGCTCGCGGTGCGTGGATTGCTTCAGAAACCCTGGACCGCGTACCTCCCCATCCGAGGGCCCTGCTTGGAATCGCTGCGCACGCAGTCGTCGAGCGGGCACGGACAGGGCGCCTTGATGGCGAGTCTGCCGAGGACCGTCTCGAATTTGCAGCTGCTCTGTTCGACACGCGAATGGCAGAGCTGTTTTCCAAAACCACCCCCCTGCTTCGAGTAAAGTTTCCAGCACCCGAACGGCTGCCGTTCTACTACTTGTATCGGGCTAGGGCGTCGCAGCTCGCGGCGGAACTAACCCCACGCAGATTATCCCCCGAAACGAGGGCAATGCATGATGCTGCGCATAGGCCAAAAGTGGCTATCGAAGGACCACTACTCAGTTCTGACGGGCGTGTCGCTGGACGCCCTGACGTGCTGGATAGTGTGAGGATGCAGGTTGTCGATTCAAAGTTCGGGATTCCCGCAAATCCGAAGGAACTCTCCACGAGCGAAGCCAGGCAATTGCGCCTGTACGCTTTTCTCGCGCAGGAAAATGGGGTTCCTGTTCGGACCGGAGTAATCGAGCGCGGCGACAGAACAAAACTGCAGCTACCGATCTCACGAGAGGAGGCAATCAACGAGGGAAAGCAGGCTATCGCAGCTCTGGACGCATTCAACAAAAATGCAGGAAAACACTTCGACGAGCTAGCTTCGCCGTCTCCCGAAAACTGCCGTTTCTGCCCATGCATTGCGTTTTGTGAGCGCTTCTGGAGCACGAGCGAACCGATCTGGTCCGCCACATGCGGAACGCATATTGAAGGGGTCATCGACAGCGTTGGTGAAGGCGAAGAGCTCGTCTCCATTCATCTTGATGTACGCCGCGGGACAGGCCCTCATGGGCGCGGCGTAATCACCCGGCTGAGCAGAGATTGGCTCACTTTTGACGGAACGCCCATGCCAGCTTCCGGACAGTCAATCCGGGTAGTGGATGCCACGGTTGTTCCGGAGGCCAAGGATCCAGCCGTGTTCACAGGCGACAAGGTTGCCACGGCAGTATGGATGCTAGCACCAGATTGACCCGTCACCGTTAAATGAGAGGGTTCCCGTGGCCGGAGGAAGTCGAGCCCGAGGCGCTCAGGCAATTGCTAGCCTCCGGTCGAGATCACAAAGGCGCGCTCTCAGCCGCTCAGAGGTTATGTCCCGGATCCGGTCTAAGGGCACTCTCCCGGAGAAGGCAATCGAAATAGAATTGAAAGCGCTTGGAGTGCGATACCGCGCCCATGTCTCTGCTCTTCCTGGCACGCCAGACTTCGCCAATAAGACCAAGCGTTGGGCAATCTTCGTGCACGGCTGTTTTTGGCACGCCCATGAGGCCTGTCGTCTCGCCGTAAAACCGAAGACAAATGTTGCCTATTGGATTCCGAAGCTGGACCGCAACAAGGAGCGAGATGCCCAAAATCCGCAGTGAAGAAAGCGGCGACTCGAAAAAGACTCATCGTTTGAAGAAGGTGGCGCTTATTGGCCGATGTGGGCGATTCACCTGGAGGGTGCGATGGGGGCGTCGCAGACGGTGCTGC
>JBOGLX010000065.1:0-32514 GCA_050745765.1 Occallatibacter sp.
CGTCTGCACTTGCCCGCCGGTTGTCATCTCGCCACCGCCCATGCTTTCCTTATAACCGTCAGTCGCGTGGAAAACTCAGCAACTCCCCGCAGACGCATCAAAAAAGTCACAGGCTCTCAGGGCAGGCTAAAAGTCGTGCCCTTTCAAACCCGGACTTCCACCACGTGCCGTTAAGCAGGGATTTTTCGAGATCGTGGCGCGTTCTCCGCCTGCTGTCAGACCTCGACGGGCTGTGCTATGCCCGCAACCCTCTACCTAAGAATTGTGCGCCAAAGGGGCATAATTAACTGCAAAACGGGCGGGAAGATTTTGCCGGATTCTTCGGGATACACCTACTCTGGAATTGCTCTAAGCGTAGCGATATAGCAACGAACGCGGTGAAAACGAGCGTCTCGCCCACTAGTTCGGATAGCGCGATTAACGGTGGGTTGTGGTGCACCAAGACAGAACCGTCTCCTTCCGTCTCCAGGTACACCTCGTAATCCGTGCCCCAGCCGTACCCAAGCATCCGTTTGAAGCCGGTCTTGGAGTTATAGACGCGCTCGGTCTTTGGCTCGAATCCGCCGGGGAGGTCCACGTCCTTCGATCCCGTGCCGAGCCGCTCCGCTCCGCTCCGCCTCGATTCTGGCCCGCCACCGCGGGATCTGCCGGGGCGAGATGCTGCACCTGATGAAGGACTGCGTACATCTCCACCGGGAGCCGGTCGAAGAGAGCATTGTCGGTTCGCTCCTCATCAAGCGGGGCCTGAAACGGCGGGCGAGACGCCGCGAGCTGGCGATCGATCCCGCCATGAAGGAGGTGCTGGAAAAACTGATCGCCGCTTCCCGGTGCGCGCATGTCTTCACCCACCCCGGCGATCCGGCCCGGCCTCTCGGACCCTGGGTGCTCGAAACCCAGATCGGAGACCTGCGAGGCAAAATCTCCACCCATCCCGACGCCGGGCTGCACGGCCTCAGGCACACCTCCCTGACCGAGGCCGGCGAGCACACCGATCCCTTTACATTGCAGTACGTGGCGGGCCACGATAACATTAAAACAACGATGCGCTACGTGCATCCGCAGGCCAAAGCCGTCGAGAAGCTGTTTTTGCGGCTCGGCGGCCTGGAGCAGCGCAAGGTTTCGTGCAGGGGTTCGTGGCAAAGGGTAGTGCGGAAAACCGATACATTGGGACCGGCCCTCGACAACGGTTCCGGTGGAGTAATTGAAAACAAACGAGTTTTTAAGTGCGGAAGTGGTGAAATTGGCAGACACACCATCTTGAGGGGGTGGCGCCCAAAAGGCATAGGGGTTCAAGTCCCCTCTTCCGCACCAAAGATTCTTTTCGTCCTGCCGCAGCGGGCGAATTCTGAAAGCAGACAGAAAAATGCAGATTTGGTTCTACTTCGTCGTCATCGTCCACATCCTGGTGAGCTTCTTCCTCATCGGCGTGGTGCTCATTCAGCAGGGCCGCTCCGCCGACCTGGCAGGCGCCTTCGGCGGGCAGGGGTCGCAGACCGCCTTCGGGCCCCGCGCCGCCGCCAACGTGCTCACCCGGCTCACCACCTGGTCGGCGGTCATCTTCATGTGCACCTCCATGGCGCTCGTGGTGCTTTACCAGCGCTCCACCGGGTCGCACTCGGTGCTCGAAGGCTCGAAGCCGGCACCCGCGTCCGCTCCGGCCAAGCCGGGCAAATAATAACGGGAACCCAGATGATCGTGCTGCCCGGATGATCCTCGAAACCTTTCCCGTCGGCCCTTTGCAGTGCAACTGCACGCTGCTCGGCGACGAAGATGCCGGCGAAGCCATCATTATCGATCCAGGCGACGAGGTGGGCCGCATTCACCGCCGCCTCAGCGATCTCGGCCTCAAACTCAAGCAGATTCTCGTCACCCACGCGCACATCGACCATGTAGGCGGGGCGCTCAAACTCAAGCGCCTGACCGGTGCGCCGATCTTCCTGAATGAAAGCGACCTTCCGCAGCTCAAAATGATGGCCATGCAGGCGGCATGGCTCGGCGTGGACACGCCCGAAACCGCACCCCCGGACGAGAACCTCGAAGACGGGCTCACGGTAGGGCTTCCGCGCTTCCCCGCGCAGGTGATGCACACGCCCGGCCACACCCAGGGCTCCGTCTGCCTGCACTTTGCGCCCATGAAGCTGCTCATCGCGGGCGACACGCTCTTTGCCGGCAGCATCGGCCGAACCGACTTGCCCGGCGGCTGCTACGCGCAGATCCTCGAGTCCATCCAAAGCCGGCTGCTGGCGCTGCCCGGCGACACGCAGGTCCTGCCCGGCCACGGACCGGCAACCACGATTGGCGAAGAGCGCAAAAGCAATCCGTTTCTGCAGGCACGATGACCGCATCGCGCGCCTCATTTCGGGGCACGCTGGAACCATCGTGTTTTCTTTATGATAAGAAACAAAGCTCAAGTGAAGCTTACAGTAGGCCGGATGTAATGTTACTCGGTTGATGCTGTCCAAAATAACCAACAAGCCTGGTTACTCCAGTGCTGAATTCTTCCGGCCGCCCCAGCAGACTAACCACCAGCCAGCCCGACTCCGCCATTCCAAAGAAGTAGCCTGGGTGCAGCCAGACGCCCAAATCCAGCAGATGCAATGCGGTCCGTTCGTCCGGGTCGAGAGCCGGAATGCGCAGCACGGCATACCAGCCGCCCTCGCAGGCAAGCCGCTCCAGCGCCGGCAGCTTCTCCAACTGGCGATCGAGCTCGGCAAGATTTTGCGCCACGCGCTCGCCGATCTGTCGCTTGATCGATGCGCGGAAAGCAAGCCACGCCGGCAGCGCGCACTGCACCGGCGCATTCATCGAGAGAAATGTGTCGGCGATTACCTCCAGCCTTTTGAGAGCCTGCGCCCGATCCGGCCCGGTCACGGCGATCCAGGCGGCTTTCATCTGCGGCAGACCGGCGATCTTGCTCAGGCCGCTCACCACGAAGACCGGCACGCCTTCCAGGCCCCGCGCAAGACTCTTCCCTGCCCCGTCGAACCCATAGTCCAGGAAAACTTCGTCGACGATCAGCGAGAGATCGAATTCGCGGCACAGGCGCGCCAGTTCCTCAGCCTCCCACGGTTTGGTGAAGTGGCCGGTTGGATTGTTGGGGTGTACGAGGACGATAGCGCGCGTCTCAGGCGTAATGGCGCGCCGGACTGCCTCAGGGTCGATCTGCCAGCCGTGGTCGTAGATCAGCGCCGCCGGCTTGAGGCGCACATCGTCCAGCGTGGCCAGAAAGTCGAAGAGCGGGTAGCCGGGCTGCATGACGAGAATCTCCGTCCCAGGGTCGCAGAGCAGGCGGAAAAGATAGCTGTAAGCCTCGCTGGTGCTCGTGGTCAGCACAATTTGCGCGGGATCGAGCGCGACTCCATGCGAGGCGTAGTAACCACAGACGGCTTGGCGCGCGCGCAGCAGGCCGCACGACTGGGGATCGTACTCGAGCGCGGCCGGATCGGCTAAAGAGCGAAGCAGATCGGGAGGGTAGTCGAACCCGCAGCGCGTGGGGTTCGAGGCGGTCAGGTCGGCGATGGGAAGACCGGCCTCGGCTCGCAGCCTGTGCGCGCGAGCCAATTCGCTCTCCTCCGTATTCCAATTGGTTCTCTCTGAAAAGCGCATCGGATTCGAGACAGCCCACGCGGCCCGCCCCCGAGTCATCGTGCACAATGAAGAGAGCCGTCCATTTCAACCATACACGGGAGACAGAATGAGCCTGCGCGCTGTTGTGTTCGACTATGGAATGGTTTTGAGCGGTCCGCCGGACCCGGAAGCCCACGCCGCGCTCGCCCGCATCGCGGGCCTCACCGCGGAGCGGCTGGATAACCTCTACTGGATCGACCGGCTTGAATACGATGCCGGCAACCTGACCGGCCTCGAGTTCTGGCGCAAGCTCGCGTGCGACGCCAGCCTGAGCCTCGACGAATCCGCAATCGAAGAACTGATCGAATGGGACGCGCGCATGTGGACCACGGAGAATCGGTCCATGCTGGCCTGGCAAATGCAACTGAAACAGCATGGCCTGCTCACTGCCATTCTCTCCAACATGGCCGAGGACGTGCTAGCGAACATGCTGCGGGAATACGACTGGCTGACGCGCTTCGACGTGCTGGTATGGAGCTATCGGCTGCACATAATCAAGCCGGATGCTGCGATCTACCGGCACACGCTCGAACAACTCGGCACGCAGCCCGAGGATACGCTTTTGATCGACGACCGCCCGGTCAACGTCGAAGGGGCGCGCGCGGTCGGGATGCGGGGAATCGTCTTCTCGACCGTCGAACAGCTCCGCGCCGATCTCATCGCCGCCGGATTCGACAAGCAACTTCCGCTGCCTTGAGCCTCGCAAAAACTGACCCCCGACCCCCGATCGCTGATCGCCGACCCCTATCACTGTTTCCGCATCTTCTGCACCGGCACCACCTGCACCGTCACGTCGCGCACTTCGGCCAGAAACCGGTTCAGCACCGATCCCCGCAGCAGAATGTCCCACCGCGAGCGGATCGGCTGCCCGAAGACCACGTGCGAAATGTTCTCCTGCTGCGCAAAGCGGATCAGCGCATCGGAAACGTTGCGGTCGGTGAGCGAAATGACCTGCGCGCCCAGGTCGCGCGCCATCCGCCGGCACTCTTCCAGGCGATGGAAAGCCTCCGGATCGCCATGGCCCTTGTCGTCCGGCAGCGTGACGTAGACGGCGTACCAGTTGCTCGCGAGGCGCCCGGCAATGCGCGCGCCCACGCGCAGCAGCCGCTCACCGCCGGGCCGCGTGCTCAGGCAGACCATCACTTTTTCAGGGATGGGCGCCTGCTCGAGGCCTTGGATGCGCCGGTACTCGGCCGCCCGGTTGCTCACCTGCTCGGCCGTGGTGCGCAGGGCCAGCTCACGCAACATGTTTAAGTTGCCTTTGCGGAAAAAGTTGGCCAGCGACTGCTCCACCTTCTCCGCCGCGTAAATCTTCCCCTGCCGCAGCCGCGTGCGCAGCTCGTCGACGGTGATGTCGATGTTCACCACCTCGTCGGCACGCTTGAAAAAATTGTCGGGAACGGTTTCGCGGATCACCGTGTTCGCCGAGCGGTTGACGGCGTCGTTCAGCGTCTCCAGATGCTGAATGTTCACCGCCGTCATCACATCGATGCCGGCGTCCAGCAGCTCCAGCACGTCCTCGTAGCGCTTGCGGTTCTTGCTTCCCGGAACGTTGGTGTGCGCCAGCTCGTCCACCACCACCGTGTGCGGATGGCGCGCCAGGATGGCGTCCACATCCATCTCTTTCAGTTTCACGCCGCGGTAGGAGATGGTGCGCTGCGGGATGATTTCGAGGTCGCGGATCTGCGCCTCGGTGTCCTTGCGGCCATGTGGCTCGACCAGCCCGATGACCACGTCCACTTCCTGCTGGTGGCGCATCAGCCAGGCGTCGTTGAGCATGGTGAAGGTCTTGCCCACGCCGGGCGCCGCGCCGATATAAATCCGCAACTGGGCGGGCTCCTGCTGCTTGTCGAGCACGATCTCGGCCATCGCTTAGCCCGCCTCGACCGGGTGACGTTCCGCGCTCGCCGTGGCGATCGGCAGCGTAAAGCGGAAGGTGGTTCCGTGGCCCAGACGGCTCTCGACGGCGATCTGGCCGCCGAGCGACTCGACCAGCCGCCGCACCAGAGCCAGGCCGAGCCCCGAGCCGCGCTCCGACGACTGGCTGAAACGGTCGAAGATGGTGCTCAGCCGCTCTGCCTCGATGCCGCGCCCTGTGTCGCGCACCGTGAACTGCACATAGTTCTTGATCTCCTCGGCGGAAAGCAGAATCTCGCCGGCCGGCGGCGTGTAGCGCAGCGCGTTGGCCAGCAGATTGTCCAGAATCGAGCGCAGCGCCCGGCGGTCCGCGTTCACAGCGGCCAGGTCCGCGTAGGCAGTCACGTCCACGTGAATGTGCTTTTTTGTGGCCTCGTCGCAGAAGCGGTCTCGGGCCTCGCGCAGCGCCGGCGCCGGCCGCAGCCGCTCGACCTGCAGTTCGCGTTTGCCGCTGTCCAGCTCCGCCACTTCGATCAGGTCGCTCATAATGTCGTCCAGCTCTTCGGCTTCCTTGCTGGCGGTGTCCGCGAGTTCGGCCTGCAGGGGCTTGAGCTCGCCGCCGAAACCCTGGTTTAACGCATACAGCCCGCGCCGCAACTGCAGCAGCGGGCCGCGCAGTTTGCGGCTGGCCACGGAGATGAACTGCGTCTTGAACCGGTCCGTGTCCTGCAGCACGGTCACGTCTTCGAGCGTGGTCACGGTTCCCAGCAGACGGCCCTCGGCGTCCCGCATGGGCGTGGTGCGCAGCCGGTAGCTGCGTTCCTTGTCGCCGATGCGCATGGGCAAGAGCGCCGCGTCGTCCTCGGCCGCCACCGCTTTCTGCATGGAAACTGCGTCGCGGATGGCATTCAAAATCTTGCCGCCGCCGGGCGTATTGGCCAGCGCCATGCGGTCTGTAGCCTGTTCGCCCAGCAGCTCGCCCGCGGCCTGGTTCACCTTCAGCACATGCCCTTTGCCATCGGTCACGATGATGGGCTCGAAGATCGATTGCAGCACGGCGTCGGAAAGCTGAAACTCCATCTGCCGGCGCCCGGCCTCCGAGTCGTGCAGCTCGCGCAGCCGCACCGCGATCCGGCTCAGCTCGCCGGCGATGAGGCCGAAGCCGTCGTGCCCGCTCCAGCGCACGCGATGATCCAGGTTGCCCTCCGCGATGCGATGCGCATCGCGGGCCAGCATCTGGATGGGCCGCAGTACGAAATAAGCGGTCAAGAGCCCGGCCAGCAGCGCGGCCACCGCAAAGCCGGCTGCCAGCGAAAGCTCGCCCGCGGCCCCGAGCGCTCCGCGCGCGGCGACCGCCAGGCCCACCGTCAGGCAGACAAGCACCACGCATCCGAGAATCAGCCGCTGGGTAAGATTCAGCATCGCCTGCTCACCGCGCCCTTGAGGACGCCCTCTTGTCAGAGTATCCCTCTTATTCTGGCGGATGGAGCTATCCTATGCAATGGCGGCACAAACGAAGACGCGATCGCATGCAGCGAAGGACGAGATCATGAAGCCGAGCCGCCGTTCCCTCAGACTCCCCACCTCGATCAAGCGCGCGGCCCAGCGGCTGGCCAAAGAAGACGGCGTGTCATTGAATCAACGGATCGCTGTCGCCGTGGCCCAGAGAGTGGGAACCGTGGAGACGGCGGCAGAGTTCTTTCGCAAAAGCGCCGCCGGACGCGATGGCTCCGGATTGGCGGAGTTCCTGCGCAACGCGCTGGCCGTGGATCCCGAACCAGCCGACCGCGCAGAATAGCACCGCAGGTCCAGCACGTAACTACCATCCTTTTCGCTGCCTATTGCCGAGCACTGTTCACTGACAACTATTCACTGACAACTGTTCACTGACCACTGACCACTGATCACTGTTCACGGCACCTGGCAAACGCTCAACTTTGCATCGTGCCATCGGCAATCCAGCCCCTCAGGCGGCGGATAAGCGACCAGAACCCAGTCCACGCCAAACTCCCGCTTCAGCCGCTCGAAATCCGCCAGCTTGAAATGCTCCCAGCCGGACGCCGCATCGACCTCCCGGTTCCACTCAGGCGCCAGTTCGGGAACCTGCGTCACCACGGCCGCGTCCTTGACTGCGTCGGCCAGTTCGCTCCGTTCCGCCAGCGCCCGAAAGCTGAAATTATCCTCGTCCTTCGCATCCATGTAGTAGGGATCGAGCGCAAAGTACGCGTTGTCCGGCGTATGCCCGCGCACCCACGCAAACGTCTGCAGCCAGGGATTGGACGTCTTCATCCCGGGCAGCTCAAGATGCGGACAGTCGGCGAAAAGGCTTACCTGCGCCGACAGCATCGCGCCGTTAGCAACCGCCAGGTAGATCGCCCAGCGCCACGCCTTCCCTTTGAGCAAGTGCTTGCCGATCAACGCCCCCCCGATCAGCGCCATGAAGTAGTAAATCAACTGCAGATACCGCATCGGCTGCAAAGGCGTTAGCCGGATGAACCCGGGCGGCGTGAGCATGACAAAGGCCACAACCTGCTGAAAGACGCCGTAAAGCAACGCCGCCAGCGCAAACCGCGCCAGCAGGGCCTGGCCGCGCTTGCGGGCGAAGCGCCACAGCAGCCAGAACAGAACCAGGGGGGCAATCGCACCCAGCCACTCGTACCAGGTCCACTCGTAGAGGTAGTAGTAGGTGCGCGTGTCCAGAGCCTTGTGCCAGGGCGCGGAGGGCGGCGCGAAGATCCAGCCCAGCGGCGCCAGCGCAGCCAACCCACCCATCCCACCGATCCGGCCTTTCCAGGACCGGTTCAACGACCGGTTCAATGCGCGCAGCCAGGCCGGCGCCGGTTCCCACAGCACAATGGTCAGGAAGAAGCAGAACGAGACGCCCATGGCTCCCATGATCGGATGGAACAAAAACGCCGCCAGGAGCAACGGAACCGCCTGCCAGCGCCTGCGCGCGAGAATCCGCCACACGGCCAGGAGAATCAGCGCCGAAGCCACGTTGCGCGGGTGCAGATTGAAGTCGGCAAGGTAGAGCGCTGTCCCGGCCACTGGCAGCGAAAGCATGGCGGCTACCATTGCCACTCCCCCCCATCGCGCCGCTTCCTCCTCGAACAGCTTGCTTGCGATGCGCCAGCAGGCAATTACAATGACGAGGATCGACACAAACTGCCAGAGCAACTCGGTCCAGGGGACCGGAATGCCAGTGAGGCGCACAAAGCCCGCAATATATTTGTCGAAGACCGTGGCCTGGAGTTGCAGGCGGAAGAACTGGGAGTCGTGCGGATAAAGCGACGGATTCAAATCGCTTTGAATCGCAGTCAGGTAAATGCCGTCGTCTTCGGCGCCGGGATGGTATCCGGCCGTCGCAAACCCAATCCCGGTAAATACCATAAGCAAAATGATTTGCGTGAACACGGATCGTTTGAAAGTAAGCAGTGCCCTCCGCGGGCGTAGGGGAAGAATCGGGGCTGTTTTGGGCATACGCTATGTAATATAGACGAGCGTTTTCCGCTTCCGGCGTACACGTCCGTGCGAGTGGCTCATGAACATTGGTCACCGCAACCCGAGGAGTCGTTGGAGCGGCTTCTCACCCCATCTGGGCGTAGCCGAAGTACTCCGCTTTTCCCGGAATCTGCCGATTGCGGCGCGCGCAGCGGAATGCGGCTCGCATTGAAATTTCGTAATTGTCTTCGTAAAAAAACTTGACGGCTATGCACCTGCGCGTGTTTACTGCAATCGACAACTGCGCAACAGGACAGCCGGGAGCGTGGATCGACGGCCTTCGGGGTTTGAGCACCGGGGCGATTCGCAATTCCTACATTGTCATTCTTCGGAAGGACGGCGACGGAACACTGAATGAATCGCGCAGCCGCAGCCACCGCTCCTCTTTCCCGCCGCAAGGCGTCCGGCACGGTCGGCGCCCTGGAGCAGGGACGCACACAGGAAAAGCTGGCCCTCGCCATTCCCACATTTCGCGAAGCAGGGAACATCGCGAACACGCTCGGCCAGGTGCGGAGTGCGCTCGATGCCGCAGGCGCTTGCTACGAAATTATCGTGATTGACGACGACAGCCGCGACGGCACCGCGGAGATTGTCACCGCAATTTCTCGCGACGATCCGCGCGTGCGCCTGCTGGTGCGCGAGGGTGAGCGAGGTCTCTCCGGAGCCATTCTTCACGGTTGGCGCTCGACCGACGCAACCCTTCTGGGAGCGATGGACGCCGACCTGCAGCACCCTCCGGCCCTGTTGCCGGTGCTGCTGGCGGCGATGCTCGACGGGCGCGACCTGGTAATCGCCAGCCGCTATGCGCAAGGCGGAAAACTGGGCGAATGGAATCCGCTGCGGCGGTTCTTTTCGGCGGCCGCGGTGGCCGTTACCTGGCCCTTGCAGCGCGGACCGCTGCGCGCCAGGGATCCGATGTCGGGGTTCTTCATGGTCCGCCGCCGCTCGGTCAATCACCTGACTTTTCAAAAGACCGGGTTCAAGCTCCTGCTCGAGATCCTGGTGCGCGGCCGTTTGCAATCCATCGAGGAGATCCCTTTCGCCTTCGGCCAGCGCGGGGCCGGGCAAAGCAAGGCCAGTTGGAAAGTGGCTCTGGACTACGCGGTCCTGCTGGTGCGGCTCTATCGAATGCGCTATAACCTGGGTGGGCAGTTGCGCAGCGCGACGGCGGATTGAGCGGAAGAGGCTCAGATCGATTTACGATTTAGGTACGGCCAATTCCGTTGCCGCCGTTCCCTCTGTCTGCCGCGACCGGCGCAGCATGGTCACCACCAGCGCCTCAAGCTGCTGCGGCTGCACGCGCGCCTTGGCCAGAAAGTGCGTGATGCCGAGCGTAAGCTGGCTGCGTTCTTCCTCGTTCAACTCCCGGCCGGAATAAACCACCAGCGGCAACTGGGCAAGCTCTTCATGCTGGCGCAGCCAGTCGACCAGGTTGAATCCATCCCCATCCGGCAGCCCGATGTCCAGCACCAGCAGGTGCGGCTGAAACTCGAAACAGGCCTTGAAAGCGTCCTTGAGCGTAAAGGCAAGCTGCACGTTGAAACCTCCGCGGGAAAACACCTCGCCGATTACGCGCGCCAGGTCCTGGTCGTCCTCCACAATCAGGATGCGCGCCTCTTCGCCGGGCCCGCAGAGCACCCGCGCCAGCTCGCGCAACAGCGCGTCTTCGTCCACCGGCCTGGGAACCCAGCCTGCTGTTCCTTCCGGCAGCTCCGCGCGGCGGCTGCGGCCCTCCAAGCTCAACAGCACCACCGGGGTGTGCGACTGCGGATCGAGCCGCCGCAGCATGGGCAGAATCTCCCAGCCGTTCATGCCGTCCAGCGAAGTATCGAGCAAAATCGCCTCAGGGCCGTCGCGCGCGGCGGAAAGAGTTTGCTCCACCGTGGTTGTTTCAACCACGCGGTAGCCGTGGCGGGCGAGTTGTTCCGAGGTCAGAAGCCGCGTTTCGGCGTCGGAGTCAGCCAGCAGCACGACGCCTCCGTCCGGCTCGTCTTCGGCCGGGTCATCTATAGCGCCCATGGCTTCGGGCTGGTAAGGAAGAAAAACCCGGAAGGTGGAACCGCGCAAGGGATTGCGCTCGGCCCAGATGTGGCCGCTGTGCTGCAGAACGATGGTGCGGCAGATAGCCAGCCCCAGCCCGCTGCCGCCTTTCTGGCGCGAGTCGGATGCGTCGACCTGCTGGAAGCGCCCGAAGATGGCCTCGAGCTTGTCGGCCGGAATGCCGCGGCCATGATCGATGACCGATAGCGTTACTCCCATGGCTCCGGGGCGCATGATGATCGAGATGGTCGAGTTGGGCGGAGAGAACTTGATGGCGTTCGATAGCAGGTTGGTCAGCACCTGAAGCAGGCGATCCGGATCGGCGGCAATCTCCACCTGGGTCGTGTCGTGGATCAACTGGACGCCGGCAGACTCGGCCACCGGCTGCATGCCTTCGATCGCCTGCCGCACCAGCTCCGCCAGTTGCACGGAGCGGAAGGCCAGCGGTTCGCGCCCGCTCTGGGCGCGCTCCAGGTCGAGAATGTCGTTGATGAGCCGCACCAGCCGGTCCGAATTCGAAAGTGCGATGCGCAGCAGGTTCGCCGCCTTCTCATTGACCGTACCCAGAATGCCCGAGGAGAGCAGGCCGAGCGCGCCGCGAATCGAAGTCAGCGGCGTGCGCAGCTCGTGGCTGACGGTGGAAACAAACTCGTCCTTGAGCCGGTCGAGCGCGAAGCGCTGGCTGACGTCGCGGAAGCTCAGCACCGACCCCGTAAAGCGCCCCTGCTCCACGATAGGCGTCAGAACGTACTCCGCCGCGAAGGAGCTGCCGTCGCTGCGAAAAATGTTGTCTTCGCCTGCCATGGCCATCTGGCGGCCGGCGGCGCGGCGCAGAGAGCAATCTTCTCCGCAGCAGCGTTCCGGCTCGGCCGAGCCGTGCAGAAGCTCGTGAACCGGCCTGCCTGTCAGGCTCGCCGCCTCGGCCGCAAGCAGGCGCCCGGCTGCCGGATTGGCAAAGCTCACCATTCCGCTCCGGTCCACGCCAAAGATGCCGTCGGCCACTGAATCGAGCAGAATCTCCTGCTGCCGGGAGAGCTCCTCGGCGCGCCCGCGCTCCTGGGAACGGGCCAGCATCTGCCCCAGTGAAGCCGCCACCGTCTCCACCGTCGCCAATGACTCCGGGTCTTCGCGCAGGCGGAAATGGCAATAAAACTCGAGCACCGCCAGGACCTTCTTTCCCGCCCGCACCGGCGCAGCCCAGCCTGAAACCATCTGCTCGCGAAGCGCCGACTCGCTGCGCGGGTTCGCCGGCAAGGCGGCGAGGTCCGCCGCCCAGATCGCGCGCCCTTCCTTCCATGCGCGTCCCGCCAGCGCCTCGCCGCCGGCCAGAGTCTGCCCCATGCTCTCCCGGATGAGCGTCTCGGCGCTCGGGCCCGGCACTCCCCAGGCGGTCGAGAAACGCAAGCGGTCTTCATTGCCGTCCACTTCCCACTTGATGGCCAGGTCCCAGCCCTGCGAGATGCAAAGCGCCTCCAGGATGCGCATGGCAGCCTCCTCGGGCGCCGTGTTCTCACCCACAATCTGGCTTACCACCAGTTGCAGCGCCAAGCGCTGCTCGCGTTGCTTTTGCTGCGTCACCTCGCGTAGCAGGCAGCGCACCGCCAGCGGATTGCCCCCCTTCTGGCGCTGGCTCAGGCTCAACTCCAGTTCCAGAACGCGGCCGTCGGAGGTGCGATGCCGCAATGGCGCCCGGTCGATGGTCTCCCCGCCCAGCGCCCGCCGGAACAAGGACGCCACTTCCACCCGCGGACCCTGCTCAAAAAGCTCCTCGAAGGAATCCAGCGCAAGCAGCGCGGAGTTCTCAAGCCCGAAGCAGCGCTTCCACGCCGGGTTGACGTAGAGAAACCGTCCCGCCGGGCTCAGCGTGGCAATCATCTCGCTCGAATTTTCGAAGAGATCGCGATAGCGCTCCTGGGACTCGCGCATCGCCTGCTCCTGATGCAGCGTGGAGCCCTGGTCCACGGCCACCGCCATCACGCCCGTGAGTCCGCCCTCGCCGTCGCGCAGCGCCGAAGCATGAAGCGAAACCGGAAGCAATCCGCCGTCCCGGCTGCGCAACTGCGTCCCAAAGCCGGGAGTCATGCTTGGCGGCAGAGTACGAAGGCACTCGAGCAGCGCCGCCAGGCTGAATTCGCCGCTCGGCGATTCTCCTCGCTTGCCGGTCCCGGCCAGCTTTTGGAACTCGGCAAGCAGCCGCGGCCCTTCGCCCGAAGCCAGAATCTCAATTGCGCCCCATTGCGCCATCAGCTCCGCGGCGTGATAGCCCAGCATGCGCTCGGCCGATGTATTGATATACGTGAGCCGGCCCTCCAAATCGAACGCTGCGATGCCCGCCGCAGCCGAATCCAGCATCTCCCGGTGAGCCGCGAAGCCACTGGCGCTACTCTCCATTAGGCGACTTGTCTTTCTCGTGGCGCCGATAAGCCGCCTCGAGGCCACTGAAAGCGCTGAAAATGGGGTCGCTGCCAGCATCAGGGTTCGCATGGGCCTTCACTAACCAAATCGGCCAAGAGCAGCGGGAGATGAGACGCCTGCGCAACGGGTGCCTGCAGGACTCGACCCGCGCCGCGGAAAAGCGCACGCTAAGCGGGTGGATGAACACGTAGACATGAACCAGAAAGGAAACTGCCGCAGCTTCACGCCCATCGCAATCCACAGATTTTGCGTCTGGTTTTCTCTCAAATTCAGAATTATGTATACGGAACCTATTATTTTTGGTAGATGCGCCGGGCAGCTTCTCGAAAGAAATGCCCATTTTTGTGCTATTTAGGGTTTGGACGCAAAATTGCTCATCGAAAGCCAAGTCGTCACCATCATTTCGTTCATTTTCGCCGATTCACAATCGACTGTTTGCTGTCCGGCCATCGGGCTCGGCCTGCCATCTTCTTTTCGAGGAGCATGACGTTGACAAAGGTGTACTGTAGAGGGTCCCTCCTTTCTTTGGCTTTAGTGGTACTACTGGCGCTTTTCCCAGTCACGAAGTCACGAGCCCAGGCAACAGGGTCGACGGCATCGATAACCGGCACGGTTACCGACGCCTCCGGCGCCGTTGTGCCCGGCGCCACCATCCAGCTGACAGACCCCGCGACAGGCCAGATATACAAGGGTGTGACGAATGGGACAGGTTCCTACACCATCGGCAACATTAGTCCCGGCCCTGGTTATACGGAGACGGTCGCGCACGCCGGTTTTCAGACCACCGTGCTCACTGGCCTGTATCTGAACATTGGCGCCACGCGTTCGCAGAATGTGAAGCTGGCGATCGGTTCGGTTACGCAGACGGTTGCGGTATCGGCTGCGAACCAGACGGTGACTCTGGATACGACGGACGCCGTGATTGGCAATAATTTCCAGGTGCAGGTCGTGAACGACATGCCCGTGTCAATGCGCGACACGCCCTCGGCGCTGTTTACGCAGCAGCCTGGGTTTACGCAGAGCGGCTCGGCCACGGGTTCGCGCAACGACCAGGACCAGATAACGCTGGACGGCCTGGTGGTCAGCGACCAGCGCGGGGGGGTCTTCACAACAGTTGTGGCCAACGCGCCGGTGGATTCGGTGCAGGAGTTCCGCGGCAACACGGCCGGCGACCTGGCGAGCGAGGGAGCGGGCGGCGGCGGCCAGTTCGAACTGGTGACCAAGTCCGGCACCAACAAGTTCCACGGCAATATCAACGAGTATCACCGCGACACGGACCTGGAGGCTAACGAGTGGTTTAACAACTTCAACGGCCAGTCGCGCCCGCCGCTGGTGCGCAACCAGTTCGGCGGCAATATCGGCGGTCCCATCTGGAGGAATAAGATCTTCTTCTTCTTCGACTACAACGGCCGCCGCGACGCGCTCTCAACCGTAGCCACGCGCACGATCCCGACGCAGAGCTTCCTCAAGGACAACGAGATCAAGTATTACACCAATATTGCGAATGGAACCACCAGTAGCGTCAGCGCGGCCCAGGTGGCCAAGCTCGACCCGCAGCTCAAGGGATTCGACTCCGCCATGATGAGCGTCATTGGGGGCCGTTACCCCGTTGCCAACGACACTACGATCGGCGACCAACTGAACACGTCGGGCTTCCTCTTCAATTCCCCCAAGCCTTACACAGAGAACAACGAAGTGGGCAGGGTGGACCTGAGCCCGTTTGCCAATCAGCATTTCTTTGGCCGCGTGACCTATAACCACATTAACTCGGTCAACAAGCCCCCTGAATACCCCGGCGACCCGGAGACCTATCCTTTACTCGACACCAGCCATGCGTGGGTGGTTGGCTGGGACTGGACGATGGGCAACAACAAGACCAACAGTGTCGTCTGGGGCTCTACGGTGGCCAATATCGGTACGCCGGTGAGCTATAACCCGCAAGGGGCGAACCAGTACGGATGGGACGGCGACCCGACGGGCGGCACCTACCTCTCCGGCATTTACGGTTCGGCCAACAGCTCGTCCTACTACTTCCCGCTTCCGATCGTGCGCGACGACTTCCACTGGGACAAAGGCCGCCACAGCTTCGCGTTCGGCGGCGATTTCCAATACCCCAGCCCGCATTACAGCGTGATTAGCGACTTCAACGCCCCGGATGTGGGGCTGGGCGGGAACGTGACCGCCCTGCCTACCAACGGCTCTTCGAACTGGAACTTCGACCCCGGCGATATCGACAACAGCACCCAAAGTCTAAAGATCTACCAGTCGGCGCTTGTCTTCGCCCTGGGCCGCTTTGAAGATAACCGCCCCTTCTGGAACTACAACGCCGCAGGTTCCGTGGTGCCGCAGGGCACGGGCTTGCAGACCACCTTCCGTTATTACCAGACGGAGTTTTACTTTGAAGATTCCTGGAAGATTTTGCCGAACTTGACCTTCACTTACGGCATCCGCTACCAGAACACGACCGTGCCCTACGAAATCCACGGCATCGAGGCGAATCAGAGCCTGAGCTTCTGGGATTTCATGAACGCCCGTGTCAAGCAGAGCGCTGCCGGCGTGGGCGGCCCCGCTTCGCTGCCGGGCGGCGGCGGCGGGGACACGGTGCCCTACATTACCTATAACCTGGCCGGAAAGGCGAACAAGGCCGCGGGCTACTACCAGCCGGACAACAAGGATTTTGCTCCGCGAATCGCGTTTGCCTGGACTCCAACCGCGGACCGCAAGTTAGTGATCAATGGCGGCGCCGGAATCATATACGACCAGACGGTCGTCAATGCGATTATTCAGCAGGAGGCTTCGTACTCGTATCTGTTCCAGAGTAACGGGACGATCGATTATGGCGTGCCTGCCACTCCCGGCTACAGCGCAGCGTACAACTCGCTGCTGGGAAACACGCGTTTCACGGCGCTGAATGAGCCGCCGGTGTCTCCTACCATACCCACGATCACCAAGCCCTACACCCCGTTTGTGGGCGCTAACGCGGGCTGCTCGGCAGCCGGACCTTGCGGACTGGCCCTTGGCAGCGCGTTCAATGTCTCGGTGGACCACGTTCTGCCTACGCCGTACAACATAATGTACAACCTGGGCATTCAGCAGCAACTGAAGGGCGGGTTCCTGCTGAGGCTGGGATTTGTGGGCCGGCTGGGACGGCACCTGCTGGCCCAGGCGGACGCCGAGCAACTCGTCGACTTCCCGGATCCAAAGTCCGGGCAGACGTTGAGCCAGGCCATCGGCGCTCTGACCACATGGCTGCGCGCCAACCCGAATGCCCCGACCACGAGTGCTCCGCAGCAGCCATTTTTTGAGAATGTGCTGAATCAGGCTGCGGGGAACACCGGGAGCAAGACGAGCTTTATCGCGACCAATCTGGCTCCTTACCCCTCGATCGGCGACGTTGCCGACAGCGTCGAATTGATGTCCGCCTATGGCATGCTGCCCGACAATGTGGGCATGGCCGCGCAGCTCTCGGAGAACACCTTCTTTACGGACATGGGCTTCTCCTCGTACAACGGCATGCTGGCCTCGCTGCACAAGAACATCGGCCAAGGTCTGATGTTCGACCTCAACTACACGTGGTCGCACTCCATCGACAACACATCGTTGGTCGCTACCGGGGAAGCCTACAACGGCTACGGCTTCATCTGCGACGTGCTGCGCCCTCGCCGGTGCCGCGGCAATTCGGACTTCGACGTGACCCAATATCTGAACGGCAATTTCGTCTATGACTTGCCGTTCGGCCGCGGGCGCGAGTTTGGCGCGTCGGTTCCGCATTGGGCCGACGAGGCGATTGGGGGGTGGGAGCTGAGCGGCTTGCCCATCTGGCACACCGGCACCCCGTACATGGCCAACTCGATCGCCTTCCTGATGAGCTACTCGAACGAGGACCCGGCGATTCTGACGGGGAGCCTGGGCCCGTTGAAGAGCCATGTGACCGTGGCGAACGGACACGTGTACGACTTCGCGAATCCTCAATTGGCCTTAAATCAGTTCTCGGGGCCGGTAGGGTTCGAGATGGGTTCGCGCAACAACCTGCGCGGTCCGCACTTTTTCGATCTGGATGCGGGCCTGGGCAAGACCTTCCCTCTCTTCGGGATACGGAGCGAGCGGACGAACCTGAAGTTCCGCGTCGACGCATTCAACGTACTCAACCATCCCAACTTCCAGTCGCCAAGCTTTACGGGCAATATGGACATCACCGCTTCGCCGCTCCAGTTCGGGGTCATTCCCGGCACCGTGACTCCGGACGGCAGCGATCTCTCGGCGCGCGTGCTGCAAGGCTCGCTGCGGGTGGAGTTTTAAGCCGGTTCCATGGTTGCAGTACCCAAAGCTCCGTGGTTGATGTCCCCAAGGCTCCGTGCCCCATCCATGCGACTCTTTTCTGTCGCATGGGTGGGATGACACGACCGCCAGTATAACAACTCTGGAACCGCTCCAAAAAATGGCAACGCCAGCCGCGGAATCGCTTTAAACATAACCCTTTCCTCTGCGCGCGCAGCGGCACTCCGTGCGCCCTTATACTGATTCATATGTTCCGTCCCTCTCTGCATTCACCTCTTCTACATGCGACCCTGGCCGCGGCCGGGTTGGTGTTCATCGCCGGTCATCCGCAGGCCGCCCATGCCTGGGGCAGCGATGGCCACAAAATGATCAACCGTCTGGCCGTAACCAACTTGCCCGCCGACGTGCCCGCTTTTCTGCGCTCGCCCGCGGCCATCGACGAAATCGAGTACCTTGGCCCCGAGCCGGACCGCTGGCGCTCGCGCGCCGAGCCGGAACTGGACGCCGCGCAGGCCCCCGAGCACTTCATCGACCTGGAGCTGGCCGACAAGTTCGCTCCCCTGCCGCACAAGCGCTTCGATTTCCTCGCCGAAGTCTACGCGGCCCACGAGGATCCCACGAAGATCGGCCTGCAGCCCTGGGAGGCCGACGAAGTCTGGGAGCGCCTCAAGTCCGCCATGCGCGACTACCGGACCTTGAAGGCCGCCGGCAAGGATACGATGCCCGTGGAGCAGGCAATTATTTTCTACACCGGGTGGCTGGGCCATTATGTGGGCGACGGCTCGCAGCCCTTGCACACCACCGTCCAGTACAACGGCTGGGTCGGCCCCAATCCCAACGGCTACACCACCGGCCACCAGATCCACTATCAGTTCGAGACAGTATTTGTATCGGCCAACATTCACCTGGCCGATGTGCAGGCAAAGATGACGCCCGTCAAGGCCATCGACGGCGACATGTTCGACGCCTACATGGCCTATCTGCGCAAGACGCACTCCTACGTCGATGAGGTCTACCAGCTCGACAAGGAAAACGGCTTTGAAGGTGAGGGAACGCCCGCCTCGCGCGCCTTTACCGCGGAACGGCTGGCCGCCGGCGCCAGCATGTTTCGCGACATGGTCTACTCCGCCTGGCTGGATAGCGCGCAGCCCGTGCCAGAGTGGCATCCGCCGGCAAAATAAGAGGAATTCAGTGGCCCGCTTCAGCCGCGCTCAGCGCCGGAACCCGCCGCAGCAACAGTGTGAGCGCCAGCGTCATGATCGCGACCGCCGGCCCCGCAACCAGCAGCCACGCAACCAGCGCGTGAGCCGCAATGCCGGCCAGATGCGCGGCCAGCGTAAACGGCGCCGGTCCCAGCAGCGCCGCGGCTCCCAGTCCCTGCACGCGGCCTGAGGCGAACAGCCGCTCGCCCAGCCGCGCGAACGGCACGATCAGAATCAGTTGCAACGGCATCGCCGCGTAGTTTGCCGCCTGTATCGCAGGCAGATTGAGCCGCAGAATCAGCGCCAGCGCCGCGCACACCAGCGTGGGCAGTCCCACCACCGGAATGCACCCGATGGCGAAGCCCAGGGCCAGTGTCAGCGCCAGCCGCCGCGGAGAAATCCCCTGCCGCAGCCAGGCTGCGGCGCCGTGCCGGAGCGCGCCGTAGCGGAGCGAGTTGGGGACGGGCATCATCTTCGTCTCAAACTTACGGCGTTTGACGCTTTGCTTTTATGGACGCGCCGTGAATGTTTGGCAACTGAACCAATAGTGGCACTGGAAGGTGAAACGTTTCCCGGTGCGGGAAGGAAAGTCAATGCGGATTTCCGGACGAGCCCCGAGTTTCCGCCTATCGGCCGCCCGCGCCGATTCTGCGTCTCACCCCGAAGGGAAGATAGAGCAGCAGAAAAAGAAGCAGCGCCACTGGTTCCGAGGCGGCGATGTACCACGGCCAGGCCCCAAGAAAGCTCAGCAGCGTGGCGCTCGCCGGCTTGATGCACAGATACATGTAGTCTGTTTTGAATACCCAATCGAAGACGCCGTCGAAAGCAGCCAGAACGTTCACCGCGATCATGGTTCGGGCAACCGATCCGGGCCGCGGCCGCGCCTGCCCGGACCACACAAGGTAAAGCACGCCGCACACAGAAAGCCCATGCTGAACGAAAAACTGAATCGCCACCACTGAAGGGAAGGGCCCTTTGAGGTCGGGCGTGAGCAGCGCCATCCCCGAACCGGCAAGCGCCCAGTAATACGCCACGTCGAACCACGCCGGACTCAGCGTGAAGAGGGCGATCGCGACGAGATAGAGCGTCAGATCGCAGAGTTCGAGCGGAATCCGGCTGGGGAAAATCCGCTGCCCGGTCGCGGCCAGATACGAATACCAGAAGGCCGAGTCCGCCAGAAGAACCACGCCAAGCCCGATACGCAGCCACTTCGTCCCCGGCGCGAGCCGCCGCTCGGCGAGGGCAAGCGCCGCTGCCAGAGAAACTACCGCGCCGAGAATCAGAAGATGCGCTGGCCCCAGGAGACGGAAGTTGAGCCGGAAGTTGGTCGTCATTCTCTATCCGAGATGGCGGCATTGGCTGCGCCGCAAAACGAACGCCCCACCCTCAGCGCTCACCGAGGCGGTTTCTGCTGAAGATGGGGCGCACTTTCGTTGCCTGAAATCACGCACAGGACGGCGCAACTTAGTGGCGGCCGCCACCGTGGCTGCCTCCACCTCCATCGCCGCCGCGCGAACCGCCGCCGCCTCCGGAAGAACCTCCCGACGGATGGCTGCCGCCACCGGAGTAGCCGCCTCCTCCACCCTCCGGCCGTCCGCCGCCGGAGTAGCCGCCGCCCTGCGGAGCACGGCTTGGCGCGGGCGCCGCGTTATAGTGCGGGGGTGGAGCGTAGCTGCGGCTCGGCTGCGCCTGGAAGCGCCCCTGCCGCTGCTCAAGGCTCTGTCTGCCCGTGTTTTGCGGGGCCGGCGCGTAACCCCGCCGGTTGACCTGAACCGGCGCGCGCATGTGACCGTCCCCATTCCCCGGCGGAGCGGCCATCGGCGCGCGGAAAGTATTCACCGCGACCGGCCGCTGAAAAGCGGCGCCCGTGCCCAGCGCGTGCAGAGGCTCTACCGTATGGCCCGCGATCGTGACCGGGCCGTTCCTTTTGGGCAGGGGCGTTCCTGCGTAACCGCCGCGCGCTTCGCGGTTCACTAAAATCGGCTCCGGACCGCGGCGCTTGATCGGCCCCCGCGCCACCGGCCTAATCGGCCGGAGCACCGGACGGTAGCCGGCCGGCGCGTAGCCTATGTTCGGGCCCATGTATCCGCGGCCCCACCACGGGTTGCATCCGCCCATCCCCGGCGACCAGCCCCACCCGAACGAGTTGTAGAAGTTCCACGTGCCGCACTGGTAGGGCATGTATCCCCAGGTATTGCATGAAACCCAGATGTAGCCGAAGCGCGGAGTCAACACCCACTGCCCGCAGCCATAGGGGTCCCACCCCGCGTTGGCGGCCACGTACGGCGACCAGACGTAACCCTGGCTTGGCACGTTATACCAGTTGCCGTTGGTGTTCAGGTCGTTCCACGCTGGGTTCTCGCTGTTCACAAAGTTGTCGGTCGCCTGCGTCTGCGTTCCCGTGCTCGTCTGCAGCGCCTGGTCGCGGTCGGAGTTCCACTCGTCCCACGAGTTCGGCTCGATGGATTCGGCCACATTGGATTGCGAAAGATTGGCGGCGTTGAGAGCCAGGCTCTCGCCGCCATGCAGGTCGAGCGTCAGCGCATCGCCGTCTTCGATGTGCGCATTGCCCGAAAACACCGCCAGCGTCCCCGGCGGCGTGTCCATATCCACGCGCATCACGGTGAATCCGCCCGCCGTAACCAAGGCATTCCCAAAGCGCACGCCGATCTCTCCGGCCTGGTAGCTGCCCTCGAGCTCAAAGTACCCCAGCCCGCCGTTAAGAACGATCTCCGCCTGGCCGTCCGCGCCCTGGCCGCGCAACACTGCCAGCGTCAGCCCGCTGTCGGGCGCAATGCGCGCCACGCTTCCATCCTCAAACTGTATCTCGGCCCGGCCATCGTCTCCCGTGGAGATCTGGTAGCCCTCGAAGAGCGGCATATTGGCCACCGCCTTGGAGGTGATCGCCTGCCCTCCTGCCGCGATCTGCACCTGGCCGTCCACGCTGCTCAGGCGCACCGCGCGCGCCGTCTGCCCCGCATCGTCGGCCCGCGCCGCCGGAACCAGTGTTGCGGCTGCAAAGATAAAGGCCGCGAGCGCGGCCGTCTGTGAACCCCAGCGGCGGATTCGGGCTGCGGAAAAAGGGCGGATTGAAGGCGAATCCGATCTCGAAGCTTCCGCAGGGGCTAAAGCCCGCCCCTTATTTTGTTGCATTTGCGGCACGACTAAAGTCATGCCCTGACACAAAGCTAAGCGCGGACCGAGTTTTTCCGCAGCCCGCATAGCCCGCCGTCCCCGATTCCCTGTGCCATCCACCATTCCGTTCATGGCGTCCTGCCTTTCCCTGGCCGTGCGCTTCCCGCTTTGATCATAGGCCCAATCCGCGAACGGCACACCCTTATTTATCAGACAGTAATGCGCTCAAAAAGTCGCGGCTACTTCCGGCCCTCCAGGGTTACGACTTCCCATCCGCCAGTAGCCTCCCAGCCCACTCCCGCACACGGATCAGCACGTCCGGATCGTTGACAATCTGGGTCAGAATCCCTCGAATCGCGCAAAGCTGCTGGGCGCGGCCGTCCTTGGCCGCCTCCACCAGGTCGGTCATCTCCTGGTCAAGCCCCAGGGGATCGTGTTTGAGCAAAAGCTCCAGCCGCGCCCCCTCCATGATCGTTCCTTCCACGCCGAGCATCGAGTCGCCCAGATCCTCGATTTCCTTGTCCTTGGAGTAATTGAAGGTGCACGACCCGGCGCCGTCGGGACCGCTGTACCTGAGCGTCTTCAATCCCTGGAACGCGACCTTCAGATGGCTTTCGCATCCTATCTTGAAGAGCTTTTCCCGGTGCGCAACCTCGAACACATGCGCGGCAAACTCCTTGCTCACCTGGATGTCGCGGTCCACGCCCTCGGCCCGAATGTCGGATCCGTCCGCACCCATCCCTTTGCCGCCCCACGACCGAAAGTGGCCGTCTCCATCGGGGTGAATCGTCAGAATCCAGTGCGACGGCGATAGCTCCGGGTTCGAGTAATCCGCTTCGAACGTCTCCCTCGCCGCCGGTCCGCTGGCATACTGCACCGGACCGCTTGCATCCTGCGCCGGACGCGTGGCCGCATTCGCAGCCAGCGCCATGGCCGCAATCGCCGCAGCGGGCAATACACATTTCAGGACAGGCTTCAGGACAGGCTTCAGGACTTCCTCCATCCCTCTCTTCATCGCGCCCCCTGAAGCGCCATGGTTTGCGCCGTGTGGATGTGGCAGATGGCGATGGCCAAAGCGTCGGCCGCATCGGCCGGCTGCGGCAGCTCGGCCAGCTCAAGCAGCCGCGCCACCATGAACTGCACCTGTCCCTTGCTCGCCAGTCCGTATCCCACCACGCTCGATTTGATCTTCAACGGCGCATACTCGGCTACTGGAATTCCCTGCCGTGCCGCCGCCAGCAGCGCCACGCCGCGCACCTGTCCCAGCTTCAACGCCGATTTGGCGTTGACCGAGTAGAAAACCTCCTCGATCGCCACCGTGTCCGGCCGCCAGCGTTCCAGTTGCTCCGTGAGCTCGCGAAACACCTGGTCCAGCCGTTCCGGGAGCGGCCGGCTCTTCTGGAGCCGGATAGCGCCGAGGGCTTTCGGAATGAGCTTCGCCTCGCGGCCGGTGTCGCAGCTCTCCACGACCCCAAAGCCGGTCACTTCGGTCCCGCAATCCACTCCGAAGACGCGCATTCGCTCCAAGTGTACCGCAGGACCGCCGTCCGCCGCGCCTTTACCGCCTACATCAGCAGGACAATCGCGTGAGCGGGGTTAGCGAGGGTTTTTCAGGCGTCCCGCGCCGCCCCGACGGGGCTCCGAGGAAGATTATTGGCATCTAGTCCCAGCGCTGAAGCGCTGGGCTAACAAACATTGCGCCTACGGCGCGCCACGGGGGCCGTCTTTGTCCGCAAAATACGCTCATGCGATTGCCCTGCCTACATCAACCGCCTGCGCACCAGATCGAGAGCCTGTTGCGCCGCGTACTCGCGAATCCGCTGCCGGTCGCCGCGAAAGGTTCGGGAAAGCACCTCGGTCTTCTGCGCGTCGGAGACGCCAATGTAAACCAGCCCCACCGGTTTCTCCTCGGTCCCGCCCGTGGGCCCGGCAATCCCGGTGATGCCCAACCCCAGCGTCGCGCCGGTGCGCTGCCGGATCCCGCGCGCCAATGCGTCGGCCACCTCTTCGGAGACCGCGCCGTGCTCTGCGATCAGGCTCTCCGGCACATCGGCGAAGGCCGTCTTCAGTTCGTCGGAGTAGACCACCGCGCCGCCCGCGAACGACCGCGACGCTCCGGGCACCGAAGTAATGCGCTCGGCCACCAATCCTCCCGTGCAGCTCTCGGCAACGGCAAGCGTAGCCTGCCGCACTCCGAGATAGTAGAGCACGATCTGCTCCAGCGATTCGCCCTGCGAGGAGTAGAGCCAGTCTTCGAGAGCCTCCTCGAGCCGCCCCGCCAGTTCGTCCACGCGTTGTTGCGCGGCTTCGAGCGTGAGCTTCGCGCAAAGCAGAATCAGTTGAATGTCGCCGGCGTGCGCCAGGATGGTCGTCTCCACATCCGCGTAAGTGGAGTAGATCGGCGCCGCCAGCTTGTCCGCCTGCGACTCCGGCAGCATCGCGGCCCGGAGCATGCGCCGCGCAATGGCGCGCGGCGGAACCGTCACTTGCAGCCTTGGCAGGCACTCGGCGTCGAACATCGGCCGGCACTCGTGCGGCGGGCCGGGCAAGAGCATCAGCAGCTTGCGGTAGCCGGCAAAGGTCACGTCCAGCCACTGTCCCGGAGCGCTCCCCACCGCGTTCGGCAGCACCGCCGCGCCTTCCAGCACATCGGCCTGCTTCAGGTTGTTTTTGGGCATCGTAATCCGCCACGCGGCGGCGCGCGCGTGCAGCGCCGCCACCAGCGAAGCGTCGCGCCGCAGCGTCAGCGAGAGAGCTTCGGCAACGGCTTCGCGGGTCAGGTCGTCTTCGGTCGGCCCCAGCCCGCCCATCAAAACCACAATGTCCGTTCGCTCCAGGCCCGCGCGGATGGTCCGCACCAAGTCTTTCCGCCGGTCGCCAACGATGGTCTTGAACGCTACCGTGACCCCCATCTCATTGAGTTTTTCTGTAATGTAAAGAGAGTTGGTGTCCTGGCGGAACGGGGTGAGCATTTCGGAGCCGATAGCGATGATTTCGGATTTCATAAGGACAGGGATCAGGGGTCAGAGATCAGAGATCAGAGATCAGGGATCAGGGACCGTCATCGACGACGCGCTGACAGTCGATTACTCGCTTCTCCAGCTTATAGCGTTTGGCGGAGCGAACGGTTCTGAAGCTAAAAGAGCTCCAACCCCTCCACGCCCAGGTCCACATCGTAAACTGCGCCGTCGTAACTCCCGTTCGATGAGTAGACGCAGGTGGCCAGAACGGCGGCTCCCAGCGGTGAAAAGGCTACGCCCACCAGGTTCGTCCCTGCCAGCACCAGCGACGCTTCGCCGCCCGGCGTCACGCGCACCAGCCCGCGCCGCCCCCCGAGGCACGCCGCAACGTAAACATCGCCTTCGCTCGAAATGGCCAGTCCCTGCGGCCGTCCCAGGCCGCGGAACCAGACGCGCGTGTCACCGTTCGGCTCGACGATCCAGATGGCCTCGTTCGATGAGAGCGTGGGCGCGGTCACAAACAGGCGTCCCTCGGCATTCACGGCCATGTGGTAGGCGGCCACGCTCGGCTCCAGCGTGGCGTGTACAAAAATCTGCCGCTGCGGATTGATCTTGAAGATAGTGCCGCTGCGGTCGCCCACAAACAGGTTTCCGTCGGCGTCGAAGGCCGCGCCCGTGGCCACGCCCATCCCCTCCGCGTACACCGTAAACTCGCCCGCCGGGTCCACGCGGTAAACCGTTCCCTCGGCGCGCGAGGTTACAAAAAGATCTCCGTCGGGATTGAAGGCCAGCCCGGTAGCATTGAGGATGCCCGTGACAAACGGCGTGCCGCGTCGGTCCGGGCTCACGCGCACCACAGACACCGGCGTCTGCTTGCCCCTGGGTCCGGAGATGGTGGCGTAAATCATGCCCGAGCGGCTGACCCCAGGGCTGGTCACCGGATGCAGCCCCTCGGAGAGCTTGCGCGCCACGCGCAGCGGAACCGCATTGCTCGCGCCCGCCGGGCTGTTGACCTCAATCATTCCCGTCGATGCTTCTTCGGGTACGCGGAACGCCAGGCGCGTGGGCCTGCTCATCAGGATGTGAGACGGCTGGCCATCGACCAGAACCGCCGGGTGGCCGAAGCTGTGGGGCCCGAGATGAACTCCCGTAAGCTCTACTTCGCCCAGCGGCAGCGCCGCCGCCGGCCGCACGTCGTCGATGCGCGGGGCAGGCAATGTTGTGGCGGCGGACTGGGATGCAGATCGAGGCATTCCACTTAACCAGATGCGCATCCTTCACAACCAGATGCGCACAATCAAACCTATACCCAAAGCATACAGCCCCGCGGCTACGTCGTCGAAGACGATTCCCCATCCCGCGGGCAGCCGCTCGAGCTGCCGCGCGGGAAACGGCTTCACAACGTCGAACAGGCGAAAGAGAACCAGCGCGATGAGCGCATGACGCCAGTCGAACGGGCAGCAGACGAGCGCGATCCACTGCCCCGCAACCTCGTCGATGACCACAAACTGCGGATCGTGGCGCCCCGACTCGCGCTCCGCAATGGTGGCCGCGGGCACGCCGAAGACCAGCGCGAGCGCGATGCCGCCCAGCAGCGTGAACAGCAGCACTTGGGCCGAGGGATGCGAAGCCCACGCCGCCAGCGCCCACAGCAGCACGGCGGCAACCGATCCCCATGTGCCCGGCCCAGGTTTGCCGCAGCCCGCGCCAAAAAACGTGGCCACGATGAACGCCCACTGCGTCTTTTTGGGATTTTCCGCGGGATTCGTCAGAGCGCCGCCGGCCGGCTCAGTTTTCATGCGAGCCTCCGCGGCTCGTGCCGGAGCCTCCAAGGTCTTCGAGCACCTCCGGATCGAGCACCGGAGAGCTGATCTTGTACACGCCCATTGCCCATTTGCCCAGGTCGATCTTGCGGCAGCGGTCGCTGCAAAAAGGAAAATTCTCGTTGTCCGGCAGAACCAGCTCCCGGCAAGTGGGGCAGCGAAAAACTCTTGCGGATTTTTTCTTGGCGGGCATGGCGGCCGATCCCCGGCAGAACGTTATATCCTCATTTTCTCATTTTGGCCATGAGGGCCCTGGAGCCGCGGATGCAGGCAGCAAAGGGGGACATCCCCAACAGGGATGCCTCAACAGGTTTTCGAGATTCGGAATCAGGACTTCAAGAACGGAGACGGGCCAAGCCACTTCATCTCGTAGCGGCCCATGAATTCCTCCGTCAGCGCGTGCTTCGGGTCCACCGCGCTGTCATTGAAGAACTTTTCCATCATGCCCGCGGGCGACCATGCGATCAGCATGCGGCTCTGCGCTGCAATGGACGAAAAAGTATGCGGTACCCTCCGAGGCCCCAGCACCGAATCGCCGGGTTTGAGCTGCACGCGCTTGCCGCCGACCTGAAATGCTACTTCACCCTCCATCACGTAGAACCACTCATCCTGGTAAAGATGCAGGTGCAGCGGCGGGCCGCCTGGAACCATGTGAGTGTGTTCGATCACGAACATATTGCCGCCCGTATCGGCGGTGAGGACCTTGAAGGCGAGCGAGTCGAAACCTCTGGTGCGCGAAACGCCGAGGCGATCCTGCCCTTCCGGTACAACGTGAATCTCCGGTGTGGGCGCTGCGGGAAGCGGCTGCGCATGAGCTGCGTTGGCGAGAAACTCGTGCATCCCCGCAACGGGCAAAACCAATGCGGCGCTTTTTAGGAAGCCGCGGCGATGGAGGGTCATGCGTGGATTATACGGCGCAACGCATCCGCCTGAGACCGGAAAATTGCGCTAGCCTTCGGGACCCAGAATGCGCGCGATCATGTCGTAGTCGTGCGCCTCGGTAATTTCCGCGCGGTAAAATCGCCCGGCCTCAAGTGCCGGCAACTCGCCGAGGTCGTTGATGTAAACTTTGCCATCGATCTCCGGCGCGTGAAACTCGGTGCGGCCCTCCCACAAGAGCGGCGTCTCTTCGCTCTCGCCCTCGGCCAGCACCGTCAGCTCGCGGCCAATCCACTTCTGCTTGGCCTCGCGCGAGATCTTTTGCTGCAATTTCATCAGCCGTTTGCGCCGCGCCTCGATCATCCGCTTCGGGATCTTTTCGTCGAAGGAATGCGCGCCCGAACCTTCCTCGTCGGAGTAGGTGAACACGCCCAGCCAATCGAACTTGGCCTCGCTGATAAACTCCTCCAAAATCTCAAAGTCCGAAGCACACTCGCCAGGGAATCCGACAATAAAACTGGTGCGCAGCGCGATGTCCGGAACCGCCGCGCGCACTTTCTCGATCGTCCTCAAAAAAATCTCCGCGCCCGCCCCGCGCTTCATGCGCTTCAACACTTCCGGCGAAGCGTGCTGCAGCGGCACATCCAGATATTTGCAGATGTTGTCGTGCCGCGCCATCGTCTCCAGCAGCTTGCCGGTGATGCGGTTGGGATAGGCGTAAAGGAAGCGCAGCCAGCGCAGGCCCTCGATCCCGGCCAGCGCTTCGAGCAGCGTCGCGAGGCCGTCTTTGAGGCCCAGGTCTTCGCCGTAGCAGGTCGTGTCCTGCCCGACGAGCGTGATCTCCTCCACGCCTCGCGCCACAAGCTGCCGCGCCTCAGCCACCACCGACTCGAACCGCCGCGACCGGAATTTGCCGCGCAGGTTGGGGATGATGCAGAACGTACACGGATGGTCGCACCCCTCGGCAATCTTGATATAAGCAGACGCCCGCGGCGTGCTCAAAAAGCGCGGCGTGGACTCGTCGTAAAGATAAGTCGGCAGCAGATGCGCCGCCCCCTGCCACTGGTCGCGCCGGAACCGCCCCTGCCGCTCGCGGCGATCGCCCTCCGCCCGGAACTGGCCAGCTTCGCTCTCCTTGAGATGCGTCCCCGACCGCAATTCAGCGCCGGCGCGCGCGTCGGCGTGCCCGTCGCTTGAAATAATCGTGAAAGGCGACGCCGCGGCCGGCCGGGGCGCCAGTCCCGCGGCGTTGAGAATCGATTCCAGCTCGCCCGTGCCCACAACCGCGTCCACTTCGGGGATATTTTTGCGAATCTCGTCGCGATAGCGCTCCACCAGGCAGCCGGCCACAATCAGCTTCCGCGCCGAGCCGGCAGTCTTATGCCGCGCCATCTCCAGAATCGCGTCCACCGACTCCTGCTTGGCCGTGTCGATAAAGCTGCACGTGTTCACGACCAGAATCTCGGCCTCTTCGGGCTTGGCCGTCAGCCGCGCGCCTGCATGGTCAAGCAGCCCCATCATCACCTCGGAATCCACGAGGTTCTTGGGGCACCCCAGCGAAACAAATCCCACTTTTGGCCCCACCGCCGGCCTCACTGCTGGCGCCTCTTCTTCTACCATTGTGCTCACATCTCGATTGTACCGGGAATAAAGATTCCGGGTGCGCGAGCGGCTGCTGCGGCTGAGGGAGGGTGGAATGATTGCACGTCACTGGCGCGGATGGACAAAGATTGCCAATGCACAAGGTTACGAGGATTTTTTAAAGCAAAATGTTCTGCCCGGCCTGAAGCAGATTTTCGGATACAAAGGCGGCTACATCCTGCGCAGCGACGGCGCAGAAGAGTCCGAGTTCGTGGTCATCAACTTTTTCGACTCGCTCGAAGCCGTCAAGCGCTTCGCCGGCGAAAATTACACGGTTCCGGTCTTCGAGCCGGAGGCAAAGCAGTTCCTGAGCCGCATTGAAACCGTGGCGAACCACTATGAAGTCCGATCCTCTACGGCGGCGGGCGTCTCGGCGGAGAATGAGCCTGCGCTATAGCAAGACTGTTCGGAAGGCCGTCTCATAGCCCTGGCGCGCGGCGGTGAGCCGGATTTCGTATCGCTCTCCGCACCGCGGCCGGTAAACAAGCGCCGGCCGGAAACAGGCGAGACACGTGCCTCCCTTGCGGCGCACGCTCGGGTAGACGATTCCGTTGGATTGCTGTCGAAGAAGCTGCCGCGCCAGAAGCTGCGAAGGCTGGTAGCATTCAGGAACCGGCTCGGCCGCGAGGTAGTGGGCGTAGTCTTCCGCCGCTTCCAGCGCATGAAATTCAGCGCTGAAATCCGCCTGCCAGTCGTCGTAAGTCGAGGTGTCCTCGCCGGGCCGCTCGCCGGGCAGGTCCGGCACAACCATCGCGCCCAGGCGCCTGGCCTTGTGATAAGCCACCTCGGCGACCGATGTTTCCACGGTCCCGGCCGCGTACCACGCGCCGCGAGTTGAGTCGTTGAAACGCCCGCCGAACGGCCCCGGATGAAGAAACGCGGCGCGCACGATCTGTGCGTTCGGAATCCCGTAAACCAGCTCGAACGGCCCGATCTCGCTCAGCCCGTGCAGCTCGCCGAGCACGCGTTCGTTTGTCGCAGCATCCAGCCGAGCCGCATCGCGCAGCATCTTCTCGTCGTCCGTAACCTCTTCCAGAACCGTTCCGGTTTCACTGTAGCGCGACGGAATGAGCCGGTGCATTCCGTTCCGCCGGAACTCACGCACGGGAGGTGTAGTTTGTAAAGTCATCTCCCCGGCCCAAGCCTTCAGCGTCCGCCCCGCCAGGCGTCCAGCATGCGGCGCACTTCCGCCATGCCGGGCTGGCCGTGGCGAAGCATATACTCCACCGGCGCATGGCCCGCGAATAGCGGCCCGCGGTTGGCGAGCGTCACCCAGCGGCCGGCCCACGGCTCGCCAAAGTAGATGTTAAGCGCCTTATAAATGCCGATGACCAGCGAGATGCGGGTCAGTGTGTCCTGATCCAGCGACTTGCCCTTGGGCTGCGTCTTCCACGCATGGAACGTTGAAGAGGCCACGCCGCCGAGCAGCCCCCGCGCCTGGGCCTCGTTGAGGTCCCACTTGCGCGCGATGTTCACGAAGACCTTGATGGCGCTCTTGCTCAACCTCCGCCGCTCTTCTGCGTCGGTAAGGTCGGGCGCCTCGTCGAAGGAGTATCCGGCGACTTGTGGAACTGCCAGCGCGGTAGCCATGCTCACTCTCGCTTTCGAGAACTATTATCCTCGATTTCGAGAGAAAAGGCAAGTGAACCTCGCCGGGTGGCCTAGCTGTCCTTGCGGTAGAGCATGTCCCTGATCGCCCGCCGGCGCTCGGCGTTCATTTCGCTCGCGGCCTTGGGATCGAGCACGTCGGTCGCGCTTTTCGCGGCCGGTCCTTCCGCCTCGGGTTCGCTGCAAGCGGGGCAGCGGTTGGCGAACCCCGGCTTGCCAGGCCGCAGTTCGAACTCCTCTCCGCATACAACGCAGGTCTTGATCGGAAAAGCCATAACCAATCATCGTAGCGAATTCGGTTTGAGAAAGTCGAACCCGGAGAAATGAGGAGTCCGCGCAAGCGAACTCATCTCGCCAGTTAAAAAGGAGCAGACCGTGGCCAAGATTGCGCTTCTGGGAGCGGCCCGGCGCGGCCGGCAAGAGCGTTGCCGAGGGCATTCGGCAAACGCTGGCTAGCGTTTCGTAAGACCTGCGCCGGAATTCGCATTTGCCCCTATAATTAGAACTGTGGAGATTACGTTCGACCCACAAAAGAACGAGCGCAATCTCCGTGAGCGCGGCCTTAACTTTGAGATGGTCGCCGAATTCGATTTCACAACGGCGCAATATGCGCCCGATGCACGCAAGGACTATGGCGAGAGTCGGACGCGGGCCATTGGGTACATCGGAAGCACGCTTTATGCAGTGGTGTTCACAATGCGCGGGAGCACACTTCGCGTGATCAGTTTGCGGAGAGCCAGCCGCAGGGAGAGAAATCGCTATGAACGAGCCAAATCCTGAGCTCATGGACGACGAAAACCCGGAGTGGACCGAGGAGACGTTCGCAACCGCCGTTCCTTTCTCGGCCCTTCCTGCCGACCTCAAGAAAGTGCTTGGCTCTCCGAAGCAAATCGTTCCCGACACAGAGGCGCCATCCAAGCGCCAGCCCGCGGCGTAAACAGTTGGGTCCGGGTCGCCGGACCATCCATCCCAGCGGCGCATCGAACAGCGCGCCGGCCCATTCCAAGTGCTAAAATCAATCAGTGCCGGGTCCTACGCGACGTAATCCCGCCAACCCCGCCAGGTCCGGAAGGAAGCAACGGTAACGGGCTAGTACGGGCGCAGTAGGGTGCCCGGTACTTTTTTTGACAGAGACCAGGGAACAGGGACTAGGGACCAGGGGCTAGGGAACAGGACTAGAAAAACTCTCCGCTTGCCCGCACAGCCTCACTCTCCTCCCTTCACTCCCTATTGATGAGCCGCAAGGAGAGATCCATTGAGCCTCACCGTTCGCCCCGTCGTGGGCAGGCGCGCGAAAATCTCGGCGCTTGGCACTTACGTTCCCCCCCAGATCCTGACCAATCAAGACCTCGAAAAAATGGTGGACACCAACGACCAGTGGATCGTGGACCGCGTGGGCATCCGCGAGCGGCACGTCCTTGCCAAGGGCCTCGGCGTAAGCGACATCGGCGTCGAGGCGGCCAAAAAATGTCTGGCGGCGCGCGGCATCGCGGCCAGCGAATTGGAAGTGATCGTCGTCGGCACGGTGACGCCGGACATGATGTTCCC
>JBOGLX010000066.1:0-17828 GCA_050745765.1 Occallatibacter sp.
AAAAAGGAAAGCAGGAGATTCCAATCCTCGTCGGCGGCATTGGCGGTCATCATGCATCCAACGCTACCACAGCTAGGCTGTCAGTGCAACAAACAAGTTAGCGCTTATGCGGCAGAGCCGGGGGACCACCGAGCCAGTAGGCGCTCACAACAAATCCGGACTTCGGCAGATCTGGCGCTTATGGCGCTTCCGCAGTTGCTATACCCAAAGCCCTGTGCCCCATCCATGCGACTCTTTTCTGTCGCATGGGTGGGAAGCAACAACCGCTGCGACACCATTATGGCGGTTCCAAAGTTCCTTTACCCAAAGCTCCGTGCCCATCCATGCGACTCTTCTCTGTCGCATGGGTGGGAGGCAACAACCGCTGCGATGCTATTACGGCGGTTCCACAGTTCCTTTACCCAAGGCTCCGTGCCCCATCCATGCGACTCTTTTCTGTCGCATGGGTGGGAGGCAGCAACCGCTGCGATGCCATTACGGCGGTTCCACAGTTGCTTTACCCAAGCCCCGTGCCCCATGCGACTTTTTCCTGTCGCATGGGTGGGGGAGACCACGACAGGTGGGTACAGCTCCTATGGAATCGTTATAATTGGCTTTTTCCTCAAGAAAAGCCACCTTGAAGAGTGCCGGAAACGCCACATAGTAACTGGAGAACTGCTCTAGTCCCTGGTCCCTACGTCCCTAGTCCCTGTCTTTTTCAGTACGCCAGCGCCACCGCGTCGGCCCGCAGCTCGCTTCCTGCCGCGTACACGCGAAAATCCCCTTCCTTGCGCAGCTCGATGGCCTCGTACCGCCCATAAAATCCGCTAAAGGGACGCCCCACCAACCAGCCAAGATCGATCAGCGCCTTGCGCGTCGCCTCCGGGACGCCGGTCTCGAGGTGCAGCATTCCTAGCGGCCCCAGTCCCGGCCGATCCTCGCCCATCGACTGCGACGACCCCTCGTGGTACCACCGCGGGCTATCGGCCGAGCCCTGCACATCGAGCCCGTAATCCACGCGGTTCACCACGATCTGTGTCTGCCCCTGCGGCTGCATGTCGCCGCCCATCACGCCGAACGCCATCCAGGGCACGCCGTCCTTCATAGCAAACCCCGGAATAATCGTCTGGAACGGCCGCTTGCCCGGCGCGTAGATATTCGGGTGCCCCGGCTGCAGCGAAAAAAGCTGCCCGCGGTCCTGGAACATGAACCCCAGGTGATCGGCCACCAACCCCGACCCCATGCCGCGGAAGTTCGACTGGATCATCGAGACCATCATCCCGTCCTTGTCCGCAGTGGCGAAGTAAGTGGTGTCGGCGCTCGGCGGATCCTTGCCCGGATAGACGTGCGGAATTACGCTGTCCATCCGTATCAGCGCCGCCCGCTGTTTGGCGTACTCCTTCGAGTTCAGCCACTCGATCGGAATCTTCGCAAAGTGCGGATCGGCATAATAGCGCGCGCGGTCCTCGAACGCCAGCCGCTTGGCCTCGGCCTGCACGTGTACTGAATTCGTCGACTGGAACCCGTACCCGCGCAAATCGAAGTTCTCCAGAATATTGAGCATCTGCAGCGTCGCCAGCCCCTGCGTGTTGGCCGGCATCCCGTACACATCCACGCCGCGGTAGCTCGTCTTGAGCGGCGTCACCCACTCCGCGTGCTGTTCGCGCAGGTCTTCGGCGGAAAGCCATCCGCCAATGCGCTTGAAGTACGCATCGATGGTCTGCGCAATCGGCCCGTCGTAAAAAACGTCGCGCCCGCCCGCGGCGATCATGCTATAGGTGTGCGCCAGGTCCGGATTGCGCCGCACCATGTATTCGCCCGGCAACATCCCGCCGGGCATATAGGTGTGGGCCATGTTTGCGGCCTCCTCCACACCCGAGTTGGGCCGCAGAAACGCTTCCACGTTGTGCTTGATAGCGTTGCCGATCACCTGCGGCGCCGGGTCGCCGTTGAGGCAGTAGTGAATGGCCGGCTCGAACAGCTCCGCCCATTTGAGCTTGCCGTAGCGCTGGTGCAGCACCCACCAGGCGTCGAGCGCCCCCGGCGTGGAGACGGAGATCGCGCCCAGCGCAGGAATATGCCCATGGACGGCGCGCGCCCGCACCGTGGCCAGCGACAGCGACTTCGGCGACCGGCCCGACCCGGCCAGGCCCGCGAGCTTGCCCACCTTGGGGTCCCAGACAAAGGCAAAACAATCGCCGCCCAGCCCCGAGCTCACCGGCTCGACGAATCCCAGCATGGCATTGGCAGCGACCGCCGCGTCCACCGCCGACCCGCCCCGCTTCAGCATTTCTATAGCAGTTTGTGTAGCCACCGGATGCGCCGTCCCCGCCGCGCCCGACAACCCCAGCGCCGGCGACCGCGAACCAAAGCTCGCGCCCGCAGGCCGGTCGCCGGCATGAACGTCGGGCCGGATGAACCGTGCCGCGCCGGGCGCTTGAAACTTCGGCAGCTCGTGCTCCGCCGGCTCCCTCATCTGGGCCGCATCGGCGGACTTGGCAGGAATGGCCGAAGCAGCCGCGGCCAGCGAAAGTGTCTGAATAAACGCGCGTCGGCGCATTAAGATCTCCTGAGACAAAGATGCGTCAACAAACGGATCTTGATGCGCATCGGATGTCTACGTGCGTGCGCAGTGTACTGCGGACAGGCGCAGACCCGCAAGCGCTGGCTCGGGTTAGCCAACCCGGCGGCACGAGCCACGCATTCCTCGACTGAGAGAGTAAAGTGGGAGTGCGCTCCATTGATCGTTGCGCCCGCTTCGAACAATTCCGGGAGGAAATTACGACCATGCATTCCATAAGCCGCCGTTCGGCGCTGAAAGCGGGCCTTGCGGCGACCGCGGCGGCGGCAATGTCGAAAGTGCTCCAAGGGGAAGATTTGCCCAAAAGGAAGAATAGAATCCGGCAATCGGTCTGCCGGTGGTGCTATCCGAAGATCGAGCTGGATCGACTTTGCGCGTTTGCGGCCGAGATCGGCCTGAAGGGCGTGGACCTGCTGGAGCCGGCCGACTACGAGACGCCGCGGCGTTACGGGCTGATCTGCACCATGGGCTATGCGGGCGGGGGCACGATTTCCGATGCGCTCAACCGCGTGGAGAACCATGCGGCCATCGAAGCCGGTTTCCGGACCAACATTCCGCTGGCGGCGAAAGCGGGTGTGCCCGACGTTATCACCTTCTCGGGGAACCGGCGCGGCATGAGCGACGAAGAAGGCGCGCGTAATGCGGTGATCGGACTTAACCGCGTCAAAAAGATCGCCGAGGATCACGGAGTCACCATCTGCCTGGAGTTATTGAACAGCAAAGTCAACCATCCGGACTATATGGCCGATCACACGGCCTGGGGCGTGGGCGTGATGCAGGAAGTGAACTCGCCCAATGTAAAACTTCTATACGACATCTATCACATGCAGATCATGGAAGGGGATCTGATCACGACCATCCGCGATAACCTGGCGTGGATCGGCCATTTTCATACCGGCGGTGTGCCCGGCCGGCACGAGCTCGACGGCACGCAGGAGGTGCGGTGGGACGGCGTAATGCGGGCGATTGCGGATACAGATTTCAAAGACTATGTGGCGCACGAATTTATACCCACCCACGATCCATTTGCCAGCTTACGCGCCGCGGCCGACCTTTGCGACGTGTAACTTCATTTTATAACTCGGCCAAAGCTTCTATTTTATGAATGCGGAGATTTCGGAGTTATGAAAGCATTGCTTCTTTCGGAATATAGCCGCCTGGAAATTGCCGATATGCCTTTGCCCGCCGTGAAGCCGGACGATGTCATGGTGCGCGTGAAAGCCTGCGGCATCTGCGGAAGCGATGTACACGGCTACGACGGCTCGTCGGGGCGGCGCATTCCGCCCATCGTCATGGGTCACGAGGCCGCGGGAATGGTGGCCGCGGCTGGCGCGGGGGTGCGCGAGTACAAGGAAGGTGACCGGGTTACCCTCGACTCTACGGTTTTCTGCGGAGATTGCGAGTTTTGTGCGCGCGGCGAAGTGAACCTGTGCAATAACCGCCAGGTGGTTGGAGTTTCGTGCGGAGATTACCGCCGTCATGGCGCGTTCGCCGAGTATGTTGTTGTTCCCGAGCGCATCCTCTATCGCCTGCCGGATGGTTTCGACTTCGCCGAAGCGGCGATGCTCGAGGCCGTTTCTGTTGCGCTCCACGCGGTGCGCGTGTCGCAGGCGGCAGGCGGCAGCGCGGTCCTGGTGATCGGCGCGGGCATGATCGGATTGCTGACGTTGCAAGCGGCACGAGCCGCGGGCTGCTCCCCTGTCTACATTGCGGATGTGGATGCGACGCGGCTCGATCTCGCACGCCGGATTGGCGCGGACGCGGCGCTGCATTGTTCCGGGGCGGAGCTTGTTGCGGAAACGATGAAGTTAACCGGTGGGCGCGGCGTCGATCTTGCCTATGAAGCAGTAGGACGCAATGAGACAGTGGCCGCTGCCATCGATTGCACGCGCAAAGGCGGCACGGTAACTCTGGTGGGCAATATTGCGTCCGAAGTTACTTTGCCTCTGCAAAAGGTAGTTACACGGCAGTTACGATTGCAAGGCTCCTGCGCTTCGGCAGGTGAGTATCCCCAGGCCATCGAATTGATCGCAAGCGGAAAGATTCAGGTCAAGCCGCTGATTACGGCCGTCGCCTCACTTGAAGCGGGGCCGCTGTGGTTCGAACGGCTTCATGCGGGCGAGCCGAATCTGATGAAAGTAGTTCTGACGCCGGGGGCATGATGGCCGAAACGCTCTTCGATCTAACAGGGCAAGTGGCGATTGTAACTGGCACGAGCCGCGGCCTGGGGCAGTACTTAGCGCGGGCTTTGGCCAGGGCCGGCGCCGATCTGGTGCTCACCAGCCGCAAGCGCGAAAGCCTCGCTCAATTCGAAACCGAAATCAAGGCGAAGGGCCGGCGGGCAATTTCGCTCGAGCTCGACGTCCGCAATCAACAGAGCATCGAACGGATGGCCGCGGATGCGGAGGCTAGGTTCGGGCAGATCCACATTCTCGTGAACAATGCGGGATGCAATATTCGCAAGCCAGCGCTCGAAGTTACTTGGGAGGACTGGAACCAGATACTTGAGACGAATCTTCGCGGGGCATTCTTTGTAGCTCAGGCCGTGGCCAGGGGAATGATTGCGAAGGGTTATGGCCGGATTGTTAACATAGGGTCGGTTACCAGCGTGTTTGGCTACGCGGGGCTGGCGCCTTACGGCGCGAGCCGCGGAGGCGTGCGGCAGTTGACCATGAGCCTCGCGGACGACTGGGGCAAACATGGAGTTACCGTGAATTGCCTTGCGCCGGGATGGTTCCGCACCGAGCAGAATAAGGTGCTTTACGAAGAAAGAGAATGGGTCGAGTATCTTATCGAACGAATTCCAGTAAAACGTCCGGGCGCTCCGCACGATTTGGATGGGCCCATCGTTTTTCTGGCCTCGGAGGCAAGCCGGTATGTTACCGGCCAGACCCTGCTGGTAGACGGCGGCATTACGACCGGATCAACGCGAGCGACTGTGCCCGCGAACGGCGCTAGTTAGACGAGACAGCGTGAAAGACGCAGATCCAATTCAGGCTGGAATCCAAGAGGGACTGGAATGATGAATCTCAGGGTAGGTGTTGTTGTAGTTCTTCTGGCTGTTTCTTCACTGAGTCTAAGTGCGGTGGCGCAGGCTCCCCTAACTTCATGGGAAGACACGCTGCTGCGCGGATTTCAGGACCCTCCGAATGGGGCGAGGCCGCGCGTCTGGTGGCACTGGATGAATGGCAACATTTCTGAAGATGGAATCAAGCTCGATCTCGACTGGATGCATAGTGTGGGTCTGGGTGGAGTAACAATCTTCGAAGGCGCAATCAACACGCCGCAGGTGGTGCCGCAGCGGCTGATTTATATGACGCCGGATTGGAAGCACGCATTCGACGATGCGGTGATGACGGCGCGAGGCATGGGGATGGAAGTGGCGATTGCCAGCTCGCCGGGATGGAGCGAGACCGGCGGACCATGGGTTCCGGCGGCGCAGGGCATGAAGAAACTGGTTTGGAGTAAAACGCGCGTCGAGGGCGGGCGGCCATTTGACGGCGTCTTGCCTCATCCTCCGCAGGTAGACGGAACTTTTCAGGACTTCAAGGTTGCAGGAAGGCGCGGGCCCGATGGGCGAGTTATCGCGCCGCCCGAGTTTTACGCGGATGTGGCCGTGATTGCCTACCGGATTCCCGAGGGAGACGAAAGCCAGCCGGAGTTAGATCCGCATGTTACGGCGAGCAGCGGGGCGGTAAATGTGCCTGCTTTGTCAGACGGCGACGTGGAAGATACCGCGGTCGACTTACCGGCGGGCAAGGTAGGAAGTGGGGAGTGGGTCGAGTTCGACTATGGGCATCCCCAGACCATTCAGGCCGTCACGCTGGCATGCCCGGAGGAGATGATCGGCGTCTTCGACCATAACAGCGATGCGATTCCGCCGCGCCTCGAGGCGAGCAACGACGGAACGCGCTGGCGCAAGATCGCCGACATTCCTTTCAGCAGCATTGTGGAAAGCACGGCTTCATTCGACGCGGTGACGGCGCGCTACTTTCGCGTGGTGGTCACGACCAATGCGGAGACAAGAGAGCCGCGCGGCCACAGGATTACGGAACTGGTTTTGAGCAGCGGTGCACGGACGAACGAATTTGAGAAGCGCGCGGGCTATGCGAATGCGCGCGATTTCTGGGCGATTTCCGGCCCGAAGGTGGCTCCGCAATACATTGTGACTCCGTCGAATGTGATCGATTTGACAGATAAGATGAGGCCGGATGGAACGCTCGACTGGACGCCTCCGCAGGGTAACTGGATGATTCTGCGCATGGGTTACTCGCTGACAGGACATGAGAACGGTCCGGCGCCGGCAGAGGCTACTGGGCTTGAAGTGGACAAGCTCGATCGCCAGGATGTGAAGGAGTATCTCGACCATTATTTGAAGATGTATGCGGATACTGTGGGTCCTTCGACGATGGGGAAGGCCGGTATCTCGTACTTGCTGACGGACAGCATCGAAGTGGGGCCGCAGAACTGGACGAATAACATGCTGAGCGACTTTGAGAGGCTGCGCGGCTACGATGCGCGGCCGTGGCTGCCTGCGCTCACCGGCACGATTATCGAAAGCACCGCGGATACGGACAGATTCCTGTGGGATTTTCGGCGGACGCTGGGGCAGTTACTTGCGGAAAATCATTATGGCGAAATTGCGAGCGACTTACACGCGCACGGAATGCGCTATTACAGCGAGGCCCTGGAGATGCATCGGCCTTCGCTCGGCGACGATATGGAGATGCGCAGCCACGCGGATGTGCCCATGGGCGCCATGTGGACTTATCTGCCGGACGCGGGGCCGGATCCAACTTACTTTGCCGATCTGCGCGGAGCTGCTTCGGTGTCGCACATCTATGGACAGAACCTGGTGGGCGCCGAGTCGATGACTTCGCGGGGGCCGGCGTGGAGCTGGTCGCCGAAGACGCTGAAGAAAGTGGCCGACCTGGAATTTGCGCTGGGCGTGAACCGGTTCGAGATTCATGAGTCTACGCATCAACCTGTGCCTGACATGGCGCCAGGACTTACGCTTGGACCTTATGGATTGTGGTTCAACCGCAACCAGACCTGGGCGGGCGAAGCGAAGCCGTGGGTAACTTACCTGTCGCGCTGCTCATACCTGCTTCAACAGGGGCATTTTTACGCGGACGTGGCTTATTTTTACGGGCAGGAGGGGCCCTTGACCGCGGTTTTCGGCTGGAAGCGGATGCAGGACACGCCGGAGGGCTACGGCTTCGACTTTGTAAACAGCGATGTGCTGCTTAACGAGATGACGTTTAAGGATGGAAGGCTGGTAACTCCCGGAGGCACGAGTTACAGGATTCTTTATTTAGGTGGAAGAAGCAATCGGATGACTCTGGCTGTGTTGCGCCGGCTTATGAGCTTTGTGGAGCAGGGCGCGGTGATTGTGGGAGAGAAGCCAGCCGACTCACCAAGCCTTGCCGATGACGAAACGGAGTTTCACCGGCTTGCGGATCGGCTTTGGGGAAAAGAAGCGGCGCAGGGGCCATCTGTGCATAAGTATGGAAAGGGAAAAGTCTACTCGGGGATGAGCGCGGACGAGGTGCTGGCGGCGCTCGGCGAGCGAAAGGACTTCGACTACTCCGGGCCGCACGCAGACACGAAGCTGATGTTTGTCCATCGCAAAGTGGAGGGTGGCGATCTCTACTTTGTGGATAACCGCGAGGACCGTGGGGTGAGTGTGGATGCAACTTTCCGAGTGGAGGGAAAGGCGCCGGAGTTATGGGATGCGGCGCAGGGAACGGCGGGGGCGGCTAGTTACCGGATTGTGGACGGACGTACGACAGTGCCGCTGCATCTCGATCCTTATGGGACCGTTTTTGTTATGTTCCTGAAGCCGGAGGAGGTTCCGGCGCGGACGATTCAGGTGCCGGCGGAGACTGCGATCGCAAGCCTCGATACGGCGCTGAATACAGATTGGAGCGTCAGTTTTGAGCCGTGCAGAGGCGCTCCGGCGAAGATGGAGTTTGCGCGGCTGGGTTCGTGGAGCGATAACTCGAACGTGGGCGTGAAGTATTTCTCGGGGACGGCGACTTACTCGAAGATCATCGACATTCCGGCAAGTGCGTTCCGGGCCGGCGCTCATTTGCGGCTTGATTTAGGCGACGTAGAAGACATTGCCGAAGTGACTGTGAACGGCAAGCCGGTTGGAATCGTATGGAAAACACCGTTCAATATCGATATAAGCGGCACGATTCGCCGTGGAGCGAACCAATTCGAAATTAAGGTGACGAATCTGTGGGTAAATCGGCTGATCGGCGACCAGCAGCCGTGGGCGCTGAAGAAGTACGCGTTCACTGACTTCACGCCGTACAAGGCCGGCTCGCCGCTGTTGCCGTCGGGACTGTTGGGACCGGTGCGGCTGGTGTCGGTGGCCGGAAAGTAGCATTAACAGCGATTCCAGAGAAGCTGTACCCACCTGTCGTGGCCTCCCACCCATGCGACAGAGAAGCGTCGCATGGATGGGGCACGGAGCTTTGGGTGCAGCAACTGTGGAACCGCTTTAAACATCTCCGTCGAAATCAACAGAAAATTTGCTTGCGTTTTGCAAGACAAATCGGGAAGAATCGCATTGCGGCGTTCCCCGAAATCGGGGAGGATAAACCCCAGACGCCGGCGATGGCGGAAATTCGATCACGAACAACGAGGAGGCCGGAGATGAGCCGAGTGCGTGTTCTGGTGGGAACCAAGAAGGGCGCGTTCATCCTGAGCGCGGATGGGAAGCGGAAGGATTGGGAGGTAAGCGGGCCATTCTTTGCGGGGTGGGAGATTTACCACATGAAGGGCTCGCCGGTGGACCGCGACCGCATTTACGCCTCGCAGACGAGCGGATGGTTTGGGCAGGTGCTGCAGCGGTCGACGGATGGGGGCAAGACGTGGCACCAGCCGGGCCTCAAGCCCGGCGAGCCGGAGATGCCGGCCTTCCCCGACAAGGCTCCGAACCGCTTCGTTTACGACACGACGGATGAATCGGGCAAGCCGCTGACCACGCACCAGTGGTACGACGGGACACAGCATCCCTGGGAATTCAAGCGGGTGTGGCACCTGGAGCCGTCGCTCACCGATGCGGAGACCGTTTATGCGGGAGTGGAAGATGCCGCGCTGTTCCGCTCGACCGACGGCGGGGAGAACTGGCGGGAGCTGCCGGCCTTGCGGGGCCACGGCACGGGTCCGAAGTGGCAGCCGGGGGCGGGGGGGATGTGCCTGCACACGATCATTCTGGACCCTGTGAACCCGGGCCGGATCTACATCGCGATTTCGGCCGCGGGGGCCTTCCGGACCGACGACGGCGGGGCCACGTGGAAGCCGATCAACAAAGGGCTGGTGTCGCCTTTTATTCCGGATCGCGCGGCGGAGGTGGGCCACTGCGTGCATCACGTGGCCATGCACCCTTCGCGGCCGGATGTGCTTTTCATGCAGAAGCACTGGGACGTGATGCGGTCGGACGACGCGGGCGACAACTGGCGCGAGGTGAGCGGGAACCTGCCTACGGATTTCGGCTTCGCGATCGATGTGCACGCGCACGAGCCGGAAACGGTCTATGTGGCGCCCATCAAGAGCGACTCGGAGCATTTTCCGTTGGAGGGCAAGCTGGCCGTCTACCGCAGCCGGACGGGCGGAGACGAGTGGGAGCGGCTGGCCAACGGACTGCCGCAAAAGGACTGCTACGTGAACGTGCTGCGCGACGCCATGGCCGTGGACAGGCTGGACGAGTGCGGCGTGTATTTTGGGACTACGGGCGGGCAGGTGTACGCTTCGGCTGACGCGGGCGAGAGCTGGGCGCCGATCGTGCACGATCTGCCGGCGGTGCTCTCGGTCGAGGTACAGACGCTGGACTAGTATCTTAACCGTGTAGTTCCGTGTTTCCCAGGTCTCAAAAGCGAGAACTGGGGCACCCAGGTTAGTACTGGATAAAGCGGTCAGAGACCAAGGGACCGGATAGCGCGAGGGACTCGGGGCAGGGGGGCAAATTGATCGATCCGGGAACAGCGGCCGCGGGGACGGTGCGGGTGGTGCTACCTTACCATCTGCGCAACCTGGCTAATGCCGGAGCCGAGGTGCGGCTTGAGGTGGGCGCGCCGGTAACGGTGAGCTCCGTTCTGGACGCGCTGGAGGCGCAGTACCCCATGCTGCGGGGGACGATCCGCGAATACGAGACGGGGAAGAGACGGGCGTTTTTGCGCTTCTTTGCCTGCCAGGAGGATTGGTCGCATGAGCCGATGGATAAGGAACTGCCGGCGGCCGTGGCCGAGGGTAAGGAACCGCTTTTGATTATCGGGGCGATTGCAGGGGGATAAGGGCAGGGAACAGGGAACAGTCTGGGAAATTCAGAACTGCGATCGATGGAGCCCACGAAAGAGCCCCAACGGCTGCGCTGCGGAAGAGCTTCTAGCGAAGATTGCGACGCGGCAAGGCAAGTCCCGGGCCGGCCGCAAGAGCCGCCTGAAGAATGAGAAGAGGCCCGCTGTGTTCCAGTCAGGGCGCGGACCGCTCGAGTTCTTTGCTGCTTTCCGGCCGCGATCCGCTTTTCGGCCGATTCCGCTTGCGCAGCATAAAGACCTTTCTGCACGCCCCGCATTCCCATGGGAACAGGCCGAAAAGGGGGTAAAGCTTCAATTGCAGAAAACCGCGGCGCGCCACTCGCCGCATCCGCCTGGCCCCACAACCCGAGCATTTCAAGCCGCTGAATTCAGCACCATACTGCGACGAACGTTTCGACTGCACAACCACTCTCCGAGAATTGCCTTGGTTCACTGCTCTGAGCAGCCGATCTCCTTGCTCATCCGGCTAAGTTCACAATCGGGGCGTAAAGTACACGAATCGAGGGCTCTGCCGGCGCGGTAAACCCGGCCCGGACGGACCACCTAATTTTAATCCGATCCGGACGTAGATTCGACCGAAAGCTACTCGAAAAAACTTGCAAAAGAGTAACAATAATGAGATGCCCATTGGTGCCCGGGAAGCAATTTGAATTAGCCGGGAAATCGGTAACGAATCGCAAAAGGTGGTGAAAAGGCTATTCTTTGAGCCGCTCGAGCGCGCGGCGCGCCAAATCCGCAACCGCCCTGGCGAGCGTTTCGGATGCATTCAACGACTCCGGCCGTTCGAGGCGAAGGCCGAGTTGGGCGGCATACCCCCGAAACAGACGATCCACGTCGAACAGAACCTCGACGTGGTCGCATAGAAAGCCTATCGGTTGCAGAAGCAGGGTCTTTATGCCGGACCCGGCAATGGATTCAAGCGTTTCCTCGACGGTGGGCCCCAGCCACGGCCCACCGCTTGCTCCCTGGCTCTGGAACGCGAACCACCACCGCGGAATCTCCGGGACCCGCGCCGCGACGAGTTCCGCGGTTCTGCGCGCTTCGTCGGCGTAGGGGTCAGGGCCCTGCCCTTGGGGGCCTTTTCCGGGCCATAGCCGCTGTCCGGCGGCGCCATCCGCCGGCGGGGCAACCGTCCGCAACGGCACGCTGTGGGCAGTAAAAAGCACGGGCGCCGGCGCTCCCGTCTCCGCCGCCAGCCGCGTCTCCGCTGCGCGGAGCCGTTCCGCAAACGCCTCGGCGAGCAGGGGATGGTCCGCCCAGCTTTCGGTAAAGTCGATGCGCAGCCCGCCGGCCTTCCACCCCGCGGACGAAGACCTGTCCGCGAGGACCCCGGTCTTCCACCCCGCAGACGAAGACCTGTCAGCGGGGACCCCGGCTTCCCACCCCACGGACGAAGACCTGTCCGCGGGGACCCCGGCTTCCCACCCCACGGACGAAGACCTGTCCGCGGGGACCCCGGCCTCGGCTTCCACGGCCCGCCGGTACAAGCCGACGCTGGTGCGCGAATTCTGCGGGGCCAGGCAAATTACCGCCGCTTCCTCCACGCCGTCCCCGCGCATCTGCTTCACCACGTCGGGAATATAGGGCCGCCAGTTGCGCATTCCCACGTAAACCCGCACCGGCTCACCCCCGGCGGCCACCCCGGCCTCGGCAAGCTCCGCTTCGGCAAGTTTCGTTTCTACCAGGCGCGCCTGTTCCATGGTGATTTCGGTCAGCGGGCTGCGGCCGACGAGGCTATAGCGGTGTTGAATCTCTTCGACCACCGATGGCGGCAGCGGGCGCCCGCTGGTGACATTGCGCAGGTACTCCGGAATCTGATCCACCGTCTCCGGCGTCCCGTGCGCCAGCAGCAGTACGGCTTGTTTACCCATGCGCATTCTCCAGCCGGAACTCCTTGACCATGCGCACCACGGCCTGCACATTCTCGACCGGGGTTCCCGGCACAATGCCGTGTCCCAGGTTAAAGATATGTCCCGGCCGGCCGGCGGCGGAGCGCAGGATCTGGCCGACGCGCAGCTCCAGGACGTCCACCGGCGCAAACAATGTAATGGGATCGAGATTGCCCTGTACGGCGTGCCCGTAACCAACTGCGCGCCAGCCTTCGCCGAGCGGCTGCCGCCAGTCCAACCCGATCACATCGGCGCCGGTCGCTGCCATTTGCTCCAGCAGGCCGGCGGTCTCCACGCCAAAGTAGATCACCGGCACGCCCATGGCCTGCACCGCCTGCACCAGCCGCCGCGAGGCCTCGAAGGCGTACTCGTTGTAGTCGGACAAGCCGAGCGACCCCACCCAGCTATCGAAGATCTGGATGGCGTCAGCGCCCGCTTCCACCTGCAGCCGGCAATAGGCTGTGAGCACTGTCACTATTTTGTCCAAAAGGTTGCCCCACGCAGTGGTGGCGTCGCGGTACATCAATTTCTTGGTCTCGATATAGTTCCGCGAGCCGCCGCCCTCGATCATGTAGCTGGCCAGGGTGTAGGGCGCACCGCAAAAGCCAATGATTCCCAGGCGGTCGCGAAAGTGCGCGGCCACCTTTTCGATGGCTCGCGCCACGTATGACAGCTCGCCTGCGCGGTCTGTGCGGAGCGCCCGCACGTCCTCGGCTGTGCGCACCGGGCGGTGAACCACCGGGCCTTCCCCGGCTTGAAACTCGAAGTCCAAGCCCATCGGTTCCAGGGGCAGCAGCAGATCGGCGAAGATGATGGCCGCGTCCACGCCCAGCTTCTCGGCCGCGGTGATGGTCACTTCGGCCGCCAGATCCGGCTGCTTGCAGATCTCGACCAGGGTGTGGTGCTTGCGCACTTCGCGGTACTCCGGCATGTAGCGTCCCGCCTGGCGCAGAAACCAGACCGGGGTGCGGTCCACGGGCCGCCGCAGGCATGCGCGAAGAAAACGGCCGCCGTCGAGAATGTTACTGGCCGCCGGGGTTTCCCGGTTGATCGCATCCATATAGATTCCGATTTTATAGCGGTCCGCGCCCGTCGATGGCCCGCGGATTGTCCTCCACCGCGGCTGCCCCTGTCCAGTCGTACTCAATTTGGGCTATATTGTCACGATACCGGATCGGCTGCCCGGTCCGGGTACCGAAATCATCTACCTTCGCACGGATGCGCAGAGGAGGTTCCAATGAAAATCACCGATCCTATTGGCAAGCTGCTCCGGCACAAAGGGCAAACCAGAATTCTGTCCATCGCCCCTGAGCAATCGGTGTACGAGGCTCTGGCCAAGATGGCTGAGAATGACATAGGCGCCCTGCTCGTGCTCTCGGAGGGCCGGCTGGTGGGCATTCTCTCCGAGCGCGACTATGCCCGGAAGGGTGTTCTGATGGGCCATCGTTCCCGTGAAACCAAGGTTCACGAGATTATGACCAGCCCGGTGATGTCGGTTGGCGTCGGGCACACGGTTGACGAGTGCATGGCCCTCATGACCCAGAACCGCTTCCGCCATCTGCCCGTCACCGAGGGCGGCGATGTGGTGGGAATCATCTCCATCGGCGATCTGGTCAAGTGGGTCATGTCCGGCCAGGAGCAGGCCATCCATGAGCTTGAGAGCTACATTTCAGGCGCCTATCCGGGTTGACCGGAGCACACCTGCGAATTTTCACGAGCCCGATAGCATTGAAGTTGTCTTTGCGTTGCTCGTCCAAGCCGCAGCGCGGAAGCCTCGTGCTCCGCGCCGTTCGCAAATTGGCGAGCGCTACTGCGATTTCACCGTGTCGCCGGTCTGCGGCTTGCCCGAACCGCTGAAATGGCCCACGGCCGACCCCGCGTCGGCGCTGGTGATCGTCAATTGGCCAATTGTATTTTCAATGGAGCGCAGTGGCTTGCCTGTCGCCGGATCCTTTACGACGCGCACCACCCGCGTCACCAGCAGCGTTTGGCCAACCTGCACGCCGGCGCTGCTGCCCACGTTTATAATGATTTCCGGCGTCGAAGCATCGGCAATCAGGCCGTCAATCGGGGCGGCTGCCGCCGCGGGAACCTTTCCACTATCGGCAATAAGCCCGTGTGCAAGCTGCGTCACTGCCTGGCTTGTGGCTTCGCCGATGATGGTCTGGGCAAAGTTGCTGCTGTTCATGCCGGCGCCGCCTTCACCAAACCCGCCGCTTCCGGCGCCCCCGGCGAGCAGATTGGTGCCGGAACGCTGCGATTCGCCTTTGCCGGTTGTAGATGCGATAATTTCGCCGGTGCTGGTGTTGATCAGGCGGGCAGTGATAGCTACTTCCGCCTTGGCCTTGTGCATTCCCAGCCCTCCCAAGCCGTAGCCGCTGCCCCACTTGCCCAGCGCGCCTCCGATATTTCTGCTCCGGTCGTCGCGGCCAAACTGCGTAATGTCGCCGACAATGACATAGTTCACGCCCAGAATCTTGCCGATCTTCGCCGCGGTACTGGGATCGGCGCGATTGCTGTTGGAAAAGTTCTGCTCGTTGACGATCTTGTCGATCTCATTCCGTTCGATCACGCGGTAGGTGCCGTCGTTGACCAGCCGGTCGATCAGCATGTCCGCGATGCCTTTACCGATGTCCACGTTGGTGCCGAAAACTGCTTGCGAGGTGGTCATCACGGTTGCGTAATTGAAATCGAGCACGGCGATGCGGGGACGTTGCGAGGACTGTTGCGCCGGCAATGCAACGCTGGAAGCGAGGAAGAGAAACAACATGGGTAGAACTCTGCGCATAGCGGTCTTCTCCTATCGGCCCAAGAAGGATTCAAGAGTAGCCAATTCCCGTTCCGCGCGGTCCATGTATTGGTTGGCGGAGGCGAGATCGTTCCCGTTGAGAGCCTGGCCCGCTTCGTTCATGTCGTTGTTGAGCTTGTTCATTGCGGTGAGTATGTCGCCTCGTATATCGAAACCCTGCGCCTGCTGCTGGCGGCGGATCGACTCAACGCCGGTCTGATCCGCGTCGGCGCGCGCCCCCAGATCGGCGTACCGGTCATGGGCATTCTGAACTTCCTTGGGAGAAGGCCCAGCAGGGGCGGAATGCTGGGATGCGACAACCGGCGCCGGCTGCCCGGCAGATGCGGGAGGCGAATTCGAACCCGTAGTGGCGGGCGACCTTTGCGGCAGCTTGGCCGGTTCGACTGGACCCGATTCGACTGGAAGTTTGACCGGTTTATTGACCGGTCTACCCGGCCCCGGAGGCGTTCCTGCGCCCTGCTGCGCCGGCGAAACGGGCACGGAAGCCGCAGCGGCAGGTGTCTGCGCCGCGGGCGCCGCCGCGCTCGCTTGCCGAGCAGGCTGCGTATCGGCCGCGGACGTCTGGGCCTTTTGTTCCGCTTGTGTCGCGAAAAAGTGCGGCAGCAAAGCCGCTATCGCCAGCAGCGCGGCCAGCGTTACTGCAGCCCCGATACCAATCCAAAGTCCTCGATGGCTCTTGCGCACCACCTGCGGCGCAGCACTCGCACGCACCGGCGGCCACGCCGCGGCAGGCCCCGCCTGTGCCGCCTCCGGTACTGCTGGGGCGGCCGCCTGCGCCGGCCGTTGCACACCCCGGATGGCGTTGCGCATCTCGTCCGCGGATTGAAACCGGTCGGTCGGCTCCTTGGCCATTGCGCACAGGACGATCTGGTTCAACGCCGGCGGCAGCGCGGGGTTGATCTGGACGGGCGGGATCGGCGCTTCCTTCAGATGCGCGTTGAGAACGCTGAAGGAAGTTTCGGCCTGGAAAGGACGCCGCCCGGTGAGCATTTCGTAGAGGGTCACGCCGAAGGAGTAAATGTCCGACCGCGCGTCCACCGTACTGCCGCGCACCTGCTCCGGCGACATGTAATAGATCGAACCCATCGTCGTGCCCGGCCGCGTCAGGTGAAGATCTTCGGTTGACTTGGCAATGCCAAAATCCATCAGCTTGACCAGCCCATGCGAAGTGATCATGATGTTCGCCGGTTTGATGTCGCGGTGCGTCACCCCACGGCTGTGCGCGTAGCTCAGGGCGGAAAGAACCTGCGAGGAGTACTCCAGCACCTGTTCAACCGAGGTTCGCCGCTCTGCCGCCAGACTCTCCAGCGTGACTCCTTCCACGAGCGCCATCACCATGACAAGCTGGTTCTCGAACTGGAAGGCTGTCCTGAGCTGGGCAATGTTGGGGTGTTCCAGGACCGCAAGGGTACGGATTTCACCCACGAAGCGTGCGGCCAGCTCCGGCTCGGAAGCATAGTCCGGAAGAAGAACTTTCATGGCCTCTTCGCGGCCGGAAATGATGTTGCGGACACGGTAGACGCGGCCCATGCCGCCGCTGCCGAGCAGGCTGATGACCTCGTAGTCGCCTACGCGCTGACCCTGTTCCAAAGCCATGACTTGCGACCTCACCCTCAATCCAAAAACCGGGTAGCGAACAACGGAACACGAGAGTGGTGAAAGTATACGCCGTTTCCGTTTCGCAGGCGCGGAAAATATTTCCGCTTTCCCTGCATATCTTCGTCTCGGATGAATGCCGAATCTTACCCTGGCACGATCGAGGGCGCCTCATCCTTCGCGCAGTCCGTGGTCCGCGGCGTCGGGTGGCTCGTAGAGCCAGGGCCGCTGGGGCAGCCGAACGAAGGGCGGGACTGGCCAACGCCCCATAGCATCGATCTGCTCCCCACTCCCGTGCCCCGTCTTTTTCACAGTTTCATCGTGAAAAAGTCTGCCCTGAGCAAAGCCGAAGGAGGTGGGAAGCCTTTAAACCTCAGCGCGTCAATCTCCACCACAATGGGTGCCCCACCTTCGGCGCGTTTTTGTTTTTGCGCCTGAGGTGGGACTGGCCCAAAGCCCAGGTGCATCTATCCGAGCGACCGCCCTGCGCCCCATCCTTTTCACGGTTCCATCGTGAACGGCCTGCCCTGAGAGCCTGTGACTTTTTTGATGCGTCTGCGGGGAGTTGCTGAGTTTTCCACGCGACTGACGGTTATAAGGAAAGCATGGGCGGTGGCGAGATGACAACCGGCGGGCAAGTGCAGACG
>JBOGLX010000067.1:0-18121 GCA_050745765.1 Occallatibacter sp.
ATTTGTCTGGACCGCCACCGTGGAGTCCATCGTGGAAAAGCTGTCTCGCTGCCGACAGACACTGGAGCAGATCCAGCCGGGATGCACTCTGCCGCGCACTCGAAAAACCAAACAATCCGGTTGTCCAGTTATATAGTGGACACTACACTAAGTCGTTTCACGAGATTGAAATGCAGCGGAAGGCGAAGCGGCTGAGGCGTCCGCTGGTCGGCCTCGGACCCCGCATTTAGAACCCGCACGAACCCACTGCGAAATCCGACCGCGTCACCGACGAGCTTTATGGAAAACGCACCACGCTCGCCGAAGCCGCCCTTCAGTTCACGCGCAGCATTCCTCCGGGGTGAATGGGAGGCTGGTTCTACTCATCGATGCGGAAGGTGTATTCCTCGATGACGGGGTTGGTGAGGACTTCGCGGGCGATGCGGTCGACTTCCGCCTGCGCGGCTTCGTGGGTCAGGGCGGGGGCGAGCGTGAGGGCGAAGTATTTGCCCTGGCGGACGGAGTCTACGCCGGCGAAGCCGATCTTGCGCAGGGCGTTGTGGATGGTCTGGCCCTGGGGGTCGAGGACGGAGGATTTCAAGGTAACGTAGACATGCGCCTTCATCATCCGCGATTATAGTAGCTCCGGCGCAGCTCAGCCGCACCGAAGCAGGTTTCAGGGGTCAGGTTTCAGGGAGGGCTGGGGCTTAGCAGGTTGCGGAAAAACTCTACGGAGGGAGCCTGGGGTTTCAACCCCCGCATAAAGCCCGCTGAATCAACGTGGCTTTAGCCCCGGACGGGCTTTTCGGCTGGAAATTCGCTCGTATCTCGCTCTTTTTCCGCAACCTGTTAGGCCAGCCCCACCCCTGCGACAAAAGCGCCGCAAGGACGGGGCGCCCACATTCGCGAAGTTCGACGCTGTTGGGATTTCCCCTGAATTGTCCGGGAATCTTCAAAAAATCATCAAAATTCATGAAGGAGACATAACGTAACTATGGTCAATTACTTGGAGCTGCCAGTGGGCGATCGCGCCCCCGAGATTTTTCGGGCCGTGACCGAGATTCCCAAAGATGGGACGCAGAAGTTCGAGTACGACAAGCAACTGCACGTGTTCAAACTGGACCGCAGCCTTTACTCGCCGGTTCACTATCCGGGCGACTACGGGTTTATTCCTTCGACGTTGAGCGACGATGGGGACCCGCTGGACGTGCTGGTGCTGGTGCCGGACCCGAGCTTTCCGGGGTGCGTGCAGGAGGTAAGGCCGATCGGGCTGATGGAGATGATGGACCAGGGCACGCTGGACGAGAAGGTGCTGGCGGTGGGGAAGAACAATCCGCGGTATGCCAACATCTGGAATTACACCGACATTTATCCGCACCTGCTTAAAGAGATTACGCATTTTTTCTCGATCTATAAGGATCTGGAAGGCAAGCGGGTAGAGATCAAGGGTTGGCACGACGCGGCCTATGCGCGGGACCGCGTGCAGCGGGCGATCAAGCTGTTCCAGGAGGGGAAGGCGAAACCGGCGCTGATTGAGGTGAAAACCAAGGTGGCGGTGTAGAGGGTTTGAACGATCTTTCCTTGAAAGTGGTGCGCGTGGACTTTCGTTCAACCCCACCCTCGTTGGCGATTATTGAAGCGCGGCCATAGCGGTTTCACAGTTGCCGTATCCCGAAGCACGGGAGTTAAGCGTAATACTGTTCACTTAAGTACTTTTGTCACCTTGCCGATGTCGGATGCGCGGTAGCGGCCCGGCGTGGCGAGGACGCAAACCTCTTCTATAGAATGCCACAAAAATTCGTTAAGTGAACAGTATTAGAGCTAGCCGGGGCTATTGGCTCGCGCCTTCCAACGTGACCGGGAGAGTGATGGATCCCATGCGGCCGGAGTTTTCGTCGACGACGACGATCCGCACGGTGCCGGCGTCCGGTTGGTGTGCGATGTATTCGGCAAACGGGATGCCGTCATGCTGGACCTCTCGATAGGTGCCAGGTTTCAGGCTGAGAACCAGCGTTTCCTCCTTCACCGTCGCATGGGTTCCTGTGCCATCGCGCTGCACGAGGAAGATATCGAGCCTGTCGGTCCATCGATGGCTCTGCCGCTTCATGCCGATGTCATCGGCAGCGATCTGGAGCGACACCGCGGCGCCCTCTGAAGCCTGAGTCCAGCGAGCGCGGAGAGCAATGCCGGTGTCGTCCTGAGGCTGCCAAACCGCCTGCTGGAAACGGCCTTTCAGCGTGGAAGGTTCCTGCGTGTATAGATAACCGGCGCGATAGCGCAGTCTGATTCCGCGCCGGCCGTGGACGGCGACAGTGATCCGGTGGTACTTGCCGTCCGGCGGAGTATCGGGCGCAAAGCTGAGCAGATAAGCGGCATCGCCATCCGCGATCACGCTGTCAAGCTCGCCAATCATATTGCTGGCCCGCGGAAACGCTCGCCCGCCGGTTGCATGTGCCGCTTGCTGGATGGCCGGCTGAACTGCATGAATATCCTGTAGCATCTCGGCGGTGGCGCGCGCGTCGGTCATACTTGCCTCACGCGCCTCACTTTCCGCACCCGCCGCCAACGGGTTACCTTGTTCCGCAGGGCTCAACTGCACGCTGTTGTTCTGCAGGCTTGCGTCGGTGGCCGCGGTCTCCAACTGCGACGCATCCAGCGGGTAGAGGCTCACATGCGCATCGTTGAGAGCCTCCTGCGTCAGCATCCCGGCGCTGCCAATTCTGTCGGAGCTGATGTCGGCGCCGGCTGCCTGGTCGCTCCAGTTCGCCAGCACGTTGTCGCTGGCCACCCAGACAAGATTCTTATGACCGGGGATGGCGTCCATGTGCGCCGCGACCCCCAACAGAACTCCGAAAGTTTCGCGAGCTGGATCTATTCCTCCCTCCTGCATCCGCTTCGGATCAGCGACCGGAACACCTGAGCCCGGCATGATCATCTCTCCATTCGTGCCGGCCAAGGCGTCAGTCGAATCAACCGTGTCGAATTCCTGCCGATTACGCCTCTCCGCTTCCTGCGCGCTGGCAAGATCCTTGGCGGTGGGCGCCCATTTGCGTAGCGCCGAACCCAGCGCAGCGTGATCCGTGGTTTCTTCGGCAAGAATGCGGAACCCGGGACCTGTCCGGACGTAGAGCCCCACTGGTTCGGACTCCGGAAGCCCATCCAAAAATTTGAGAATCTGCTGGCGCGCATGGTTCAAATCGGCAAAGTCCAGGCTGGTCGGATCAAGCAGAAGAATGGTCGAGCTCTCCGGCGCCGATGCGCTCGCGGAATGTGCGCTCCCCACTGCGTCAGGGAGATTGGAATAGAGAACCGCGCGGGCCGCCGTCGCCGTCGCTTGCCGGGTCCCAGGCGCGGCGCTTACATTACTGAACGACTCGAGAGCCTGCTTCCTGCCGTCGTCGTAAATTACAAAATCCTTCTTTGTAAGGCCTTTAACCGGCCGTCCCTTTTTGTCGACCGCCGTTACATCCACGTCCACGAGGCGGGCGTTGACGCTCAGTGAAAATCCCGATTTGCCCGACGACGTCGGGAGCGGCGCAGGCGTCCGCGGAAAAGGCCCCGGCGCGACCACAGCCATCTCCGGAGCGGAGGACGCAGCCGAGGATGCAGTGGATTCCGCCGCAGGTTGCGATGCCTCGGAAGGCGGAGCAGCGCTCTTTCCCACCGCCGGATTAGAAGCCTTGCCTTTGGCAACGGTGCTCGCAGCGGATGGAGCCGGCGCAGCAAACGTTGCCGTGGACGACGCATTCAACTGCGATGATGCGGGAGTTGGCGTGGTGACCTTCGCCGCGTTCATGCTGGAAGTTTCCGCAGGTCTGGCGGCGCTCCCCGCAGACGCCTCCGCCGCAGCATTTCCGTTGGCGACGGTTGTCTGTTCGGTCGAAGCCGACGAGGCTGATGCGGAGGGATTGGATGAAGCATGGGCGGGCTCGTTTGTCTTAGATCCGCCTTCGGCGCCGTTGGCCGTGAGAATCTGCACGTCGGCGCGGAAAAGGTGATAGTGGTCGAAGGTAGTCTCATTCAGCATGGTTCGCTGCGGCGCGTCCGCCAGGGAACCGCCAGGCGTCGCGGCCCATCGACCCAAATGAGCGGACCTCACGGTAGCCTGCACCGGAGCGCGGGAGACGGAGATACTTCTGACCGGGCAGAAATACTTCTTGCCGCCCAGCTCAACTGGGCCGTACTCCACCATGAGTTCCGCTTGGGTGACGGGGTCATCCTTGTTCAGGCTGGCAATCAAGGTCACCCGCAGGATGGTCCCGTTGGACGGATCGATAGTAAGTTCGCCATGATACGCGGGGAACTGTTGGAAAACGCGGCCGCCGATGCAGCAGTATCGAACCAGGTAATGCGATTCAGCCTTGGGCACATCAAAGCGGAAGACGGCCTCCAGGCTCGTCGCGCCCTGCTCCCAGTGACTCCATCTGAGATTGCCTTTGGGCAGATCTCCATAGACAGCGGGAAAGATCGGGCCGAATTCGCCGAAGGTGCTCAAGCCAGCCGTCTCTGAAGTTGAGCCGCCTTGTTGTCCTGCTCCTGCCTGAACGATTTCCTGTCCATCGCGGTAGAGCACTGTTGCAACGGACCGGCTGACCGGATGCAGCGGCTGGTAACTCATGAAGGTGCCGCTTGACGAGGCAGTATTTCTGACCTGCAGTCCGGGCGGCGTATCTTCATACCGGATCGTGTCTCGACGCGCAAAGAGGTTGGGGAGCCGGCGCAGCATGGCTGCGACGTAATCGACGGACCTGGCAACGATTGCGCGCTGCTGTTCGATAGTGGGCGCGGGCTGGTCGAGGATTTCCGCGGGCGGCAGATCAAGGAATTCCGCCTGATCTGCGAGTGCCACCAGCGCGCGGCGCGACTTGGGCCCGGGAAGCGCCGCTTCGAGGGCAGCGAGCTTTGCAGCGCTCAACCGCTGGGTAAGTTCCAAATCGTCGAGGCGCCCGGCAATTTTGGCATCCTTCTCTTTGTGCGAAGAAGCGATCTGCCGGCTCAACTGCTCTATGGTCGCGTGCTTGGCGGCACAGGCCGGCGGCGCAACGCACAAGGCCAGTAGCAAAAGGAGCATTGCCTTGGACATTCGGACCTCACGAACCGCACGGGCCAAGTCTAGTCCCGCCGGGCGGCGCTCAGCAACCCGGCAGATTCCATTCCTCCCACCTATTGCCATGAAATGCTCACGCCGTTGCCTGAACCACACCAAGACTTTCCGAAGCCCACAGATCATCGCAGCGGTTCCCGTGAATAGTGGAAATTATTCGTCGTCCCGATGAGTATTGCGGCCATTTGCAGTGATTTGCGTGCCGCGCCCTCCTCGCCCGTTTCCCTCTCCACGGGTAATTTTAGCTTTGAGGCAGCCATCCCGGTGCATCTTCCGGTTTTTCACCCTCTCTTCCTCCAACCTCAAATTCGCTCCCTTGAGCTCGCGAGGTTGGAGAAGAATCGTCGCGCGCGAATACCGGCTGGCTGGTGGGGCAGGAAATTGCCGCGATAGGAATTTCAGTAAACGATTGCTCGCGCCGCGCTGCAACTTTCGATGGAGTCAAGGAGGTCAGGCCAAATTTCGCGGCTGCGCGCCATTGCAAAAGGCGAAGACAACTTTGATCAGTGACAGAGACTTCGGGGAATAAACCGTTTTACGGAAGGATAGCCCCCGAAAAAAAGTGAGGCCGGAAGGGAAAACGTCCCGGGAACAAGATTTTTCTTGACAACAGCTAAACCGAGGGAGTAAAAAATTGTCGCTGCTGAGAAAGCGATTACTTGGAAACTCTAAGCGGTTGGCCGATGGCCAGTTGGTGCTTCGGAGACGCCCACCAAGGCGGCTTCAATTAAGGAAGCGCCACCTGATCATTGCGGCTTCGCTCCGCGCCAACTGGAGAACCGCTTTAGATTGTCCTTTCGTTTGTCAGCGGTTTCCAGACTGCGTCAGTAACAGGCTCTGGCGAAATGGGCTTCGTTGTGTTAGGGAAAAATCGTACGCGGAGTTCAGAACCGATCGGGAAGCAATCTGACTTCCCGGCGAACATTCAAAGCAAACTTTACACTTGCGGATTGAGAGGGTTCGCGCCGAGAGGCTGAAACCCTGCAAGCAATCTCCCTCATGCCGCAGGCGGCTTCGGCGAAAGCTTCGTGCGCCGGGGTTGGCCTCGTCGTGACTTAGCAAGCGACTATTCGCAAAGGAGGCAGACGATGAAAAGCTTCACAAACTGGATGTACACGGCCGCAGGGATTTCCGGGGTGCAAAGACCGGGATGGAAAAGCCTTGCGATGTACGCAGCGTTGGCCGCCCTGCTGCTGGCGCTTGCGCCCTCGGCTCGGGGCCAGGAGAATGCTACGGTTACGGGTACGGTGACTGACTCGACGGGAGCAGTGGTCCCCAACGCCACGGTCTCACTCACCGACATCGCGACGGCACAGATTAGAACGGTCACCTCCAACTCGGTTGGGGCGTATCGGTTCCCGAACGTCGGCATCGGTACCTTCACGCTCGAGGTCACCGCGTCGGGTTTCGCGAAATTCACCAAGACCGGCATCGTGGTGAACGTGGCCTCAACCCTGGAGGAAGACGCCAAGCTCAACGTAGGCAGCCAGGCGCAGACGGTGACCGTTGCCGCTCAGGCGTTACAGGTTCAGACTGAAACCAGCGAAGTGAGCACGCTGATCAGCGGCCAGCAGGTGGAGGAGCTTGCGACCAATGGCCGCAACATCGTCCAACTTGCAGCTCTTGGCCTGGGCGTATCCAGCACTCTTCCGTCGTTTGGCGGGGTTAATGCTTTGACTTCCGCCAACGGAATCAGTTTCAACGGCGCCAGGACAACCCACAATATTTACCTGCTGGATGGGGGCGAACTGAACGACCGCGGCTGCGGCGGCTGCTACATGGTTCTGCCTTCGCAGGACTCGATTGCGGAATTCAAGACGCTGGATAGCAATTACAGCCCCGACTACGGCCTCGGTTCCGGTGGAACGATCACGATGGTGATCAAGTCGGGCACGAAGGATTTCCATGGGGAGCTCTACGAATACAACCGCAACACCGACTACAACGCCAACGATTACTTCAACAAGCAGGCGGGCAACCCGCGGCCGGAATTCGACCTGAACACGCCCGGCGGCAACATCGGCGGCCCGTTGTTCATCCCGCATGTCTATAACACCAACAAGACGCGGACCTTCTTCTTCTGGAACGAGGAATGGCGCAGGCTCATTCAGGGCAGCGCCCCCTCGGTTTACAACACCATCATGTCGAGCAACTTTCCAACTGCCGGCCAGCCGCTCAATTACACATTGCCGCCTGGAGACACAACGGCTCCCGTGGTGCCCAGTTTTCCCAACAACTCGGGCTATACGGGTATGGAAACCAACGACAGCCTGACCCCAGGCGCTGCATTCCCGACAAACGGGACCGGGCAGTATGTCATCCCCGCCAACCTGATCGATCCGAACGTTGTCCTGCAACTAAACGCGAACACCTTCCCCAAGCCGAACCTGGCCAATGGCTACCAATTTATTACGTCCGTTCCGGCGCCGACCTACGTCCGCGAGGACGTGGTTCGCATCGACCACACCATCAACAGCAAGATGCAACTGATGGGCCATTACGTTCATGACGCGGTGCAACCGACCTTCTTCCCGCCGTTATGGACCGGCAGCTATCCGACGGTGGGGACCACAATGCTTAATCCATCGTATTCGGCGGTGATCAAGCTGACGCAGACCTACTCGCCCACCCTGCTGAACGAGACCGCTTTCAGTTACGACGGCAACAAGATCTTCCTTAACCCGATCCCCGGCGCCGGCTCGTCCATTGCGCTCCCCAGCGGGTGGTCCGCCTCCAGCTTCTTCCCGGTAAGCGACAATGCAGGGAGTGACTTCCCTGCTATTAACCTGCAGGGCTCGCCGCTGAACCAGTCTTGGAACGAAAGCTACTGGCCCTGGAAGAACGGCTACGAAGGATTTGAATACCGCGACGATGTTTCCTGGATCAAGGGCCATCACGATTTCAAGTTTGGCGTGGACTACTTTCACTATTACAAGAACCAGCAGTTGCAGGCGAACACGCAGGGAACCGCGTCTTTCAACTCCAGCAACTTTAGCGGCGATTCGTATGTCAACTTCGTGCTCGGCCTTGCCAGCAACTTTACCCAATTGCAGTACCTGGCAGACAAGCATTGGGTGAGCGATAACATTGGCTTCTATGGCAACGACAACTGGCACGTCACCCCACGGCTGGTTCTCAACCTTGGATTGCGTTACGATTATATGCCGCACACCTTTGAGCGGTACAACCAGTTCGCAAACTTTGTGCCTGCCGACTACGACACTTCGCTGGGCAATCCTGTCACCGCGGCTGGAACGCTCGATCCAGCTTCGCTTTCGACTTTCAGTTGCTCGACCACGCGATGCACTACCAACGGACAACAGTTCTATCTCAATGGCATGAAGGAAGCGGGCGTAGATGGCTTCCCAAAGGGAAACGTCGCGAACGACTACTACACCGTGCAGCCGCGCGTCGGCTTCGACTACGATGTTTTTGGCAATGGAAAGACGGTTATCCGGGCCGGCGCCGGCGTCTTCTATGAGCGCATTCAGGGCAACGATGTTTACAACGCGGCCTTGAATCCGCCTTTTGCCTACCAGCCGTCAGCCAGCAACGTTTTCTTCTCGACCCCGAATACCAGCGTCTTGACCGGGCAAACGACGTCGCAGACCTACCCGTCAGACTTAACCAACATCGAATACCACTATCCACATCCAGGCACCGCGGACTACAGCCTGGGCATCCAGCACCAGCTCGCACCCTCGGTTGTGTTGCAGGTGCAATACGTCGGCTCCGACGGGTGGAACCAGGACAACGACCGGCAGATCAACACCTTGCCTTTGACAGATCCCAACAACGCGGCCAATCCGTACGATGACCGCGAAGGGGTTGCAAACGGTACATTGAACGCAAACCTCTATGTCCAATATCCGGGGTTCGCCGCCATCAACCAGGAGGAAAACACAACTAATTTCAACTACAACTCCTTCCAGGCGGGGCTTCGGATGGAGAACAGGCATGGACTTTCCGCAACGTTCGATTACACCTGGTCTCACGACATCGACATCGTTCAGAACGACTTAAACGGGCTTTCCGATCCGTTCAATCCCCGCTACGATCGAGGTTCCGATCTGGGGTACGATCAGCGGCACATTTTTAACGCGAGCTACGTCTACAATCTTCCGTTCTTCCAAAAGAGCGGCAGTCTGCTTGAACGGGACGTGCTTGGTAACTGGACTATCTCTGGAATAACCCAGGCGCATAGCGGAACACCAATTCAGGTTACCTACAACGGCTCGGATGTTGTTGGCCTCGGCTGCTGCTTTACCAATCGTCCCAACCTCGTTTCAGGGGTGAGCTATCCGAAAACGCAAAAGGCCTGGTTTAGCACCAGCTCCTTTGGCGATCCGACGGCGCCCTGGAACGGCGGCACGGGCCAGGGATTCGGCGATGCTGGAAAAGATGCAGTCGTCGGACCTGGGTTGTTCAACTGGAACCTGTCGTTGTTCAAGGCGATTCCACTGAATGGGCGCGAAACAGGACCGAGACTTGAACTTCGCTTTGAGTCCTTCAATACCTTCAACCACACCGATTTCTCGGGTGTCGATACCAGCTCACACGACTCGAACTTCGGCCAGGTGACCAGCGACTGGACCCCACGCACGCTGGAGCTGGGCGGCAAGCTGAGGTTCTGAACCGTAAAGTTCCCTAACGAAGGCGCGGCGATGCCAGATCCGCCGCGCCTATTTTTTGTTCTTAGAAGCTTCCGGGGCTTGCGCAGCGTCAGTTGTGCAAGCGAAGATGCGGAAGGAGGTGAATGTGGGCCCGGCTGTCAAACGCCGTCTTGCCGCCGCATCGGTCCTGGCGATCGCGATGGCCGGCAGTCCGGCTCAGGCGCCGACAGCAGCCGTCGGCGGGCGCCAGACGGCGCTGGCGCTGGAGCAACGGGGCCAATGGATCGAGGCCGAAGCCGCATGGCGGGCATTCCTTCAGACGCACCCCGGCAGCGCGGATGCGTGCGCCCATCTGGGTTTGCTTGAAGCGCGCCAGCAACATTACGGCGCAGCGGTGCCTTTCTACCGCAAGGCGCTGGCCCTCGATCCGGCAATGCCGGGGTTGCGCCTCGACCTCGGTCTTTCGCTCTTCAAGTCGGGCCAGCTCAAGGCGGCTATCGACGCCTTTTCTCCGCTGCTGAAGGCCCAGCCGCCTTCGTCGCCTGAAGCGCTGCGGCTTTCGACGTTGATAGGGATGGCTCACTATGGCCTGGGCGAATATGCAGCCGCGGTTCCATACCTGCGGAAAGTCACAGAGAACGATCCTAAGAATCTTCCCTATCGTCTTTTGCTGGCGCAGAGTTGTATGTGGTCGAAGCAGTATCAATGCGTGCTCGACACTTATCACCAGATCCTGGAATTGAATGCTGAATCTGCCGAAGCGGATATGCTTGCCGGCGAGGCAATGGATGAGATGAAGAACCAAGCCGGCGCTACGCAGGAATTCCGAGCGGCTGTCAAGGCAAATCCCAAAGAGCCGTACGCGCACTTTGGTCTCGGCTATATGCTCTGGACCCAGAATCAATTGGCGGGAGCCGCCCAGGAGTTCAAGGACGAGCTGGCGAACGTTCCCGATGAGGCCGATGCCATGACTTTTCTTGCCGACTGCGACATGCAAATGAACGACCCGGCGGAAGCCCTGCCGTTATTGGAGGACGCCGTCCGCACCGACCCTGGGTTGGAGCGCGCGCATTTGGATCTGGGTATTCTGTACGCCCACTCCGGACACCGGGAGGAGGCGGTACGGGAATTGACTTTGGCCGCCAGACTCTCTCCCAACGACACCCACGTGTACTGGCAATTGGGCAGGCTTTATCTGGCGATGGGCAAGCGAGATGAGGCGAAGGCGGAGTTCGCAAAGACAAAGAGCCTGAACGATACGACTCAAAACACGGAAATCTTCAACGAGCTCCATGTAGCGCAGGGCCGAGGCAAGCCGAATAGCAATGGAACAGGTCCGCTCTTGAACAAGTAAGGTGGACGTTTGTGCAGCTCACGGTAACGGTGCCTGCGTACGACTGGTGGAGTGAGGCGCTACGCAACGCCGCGAGGACTCCATATGCCTGAGTCAACCCGGCAAAGCAGACAGGACAAAACATGAAAACGACGATCCATCTTGGACTTATGCTGACAACGGCGCTCACGCTGATGGCCGCCACGTCGAAAGCGGCTCCACGGGTTGGGGCCGTACTCAACGATCCTCCGTCCAGGCCGGAAGGCCCATGTGACATTTACGCGGCCGCCGGCGACCCATGCGTGGCCGCCGACAGCACCACGCGCGCGTTGTACGCCTCGTACAACGGCCCTCTGTATCAGGTCCGACGGCAGTCCGACGGCAAGACCCTGGACATCGGCGTGGTTCAGCCGACGGCCTCGCCCCTGCCCGATCCCGGCGGATACGCCGACGCGGCCGCGCAGGACAAGTTCTGCGCCAACACGTACTGCTGGACCACCACGATCTACGACCAGTCGCCGAACCACAACGACCTTACGCAGCCGCCCCGCGGCGGATTCAGCGGTCCGGCTCTGGGGGGCTTTGATAATTTGCCGATCGCCGACATGGCGCCGGTTACGATTATGGGCGGCCACAAGGTTTACGGCGTCTTCATCGAGCCAGGTATGGGTCTGCGCGATGACCACCCCAGGGGCACCGCAATGGACGACCAGGCGGAGGGCCAGTACTGGGTTGTGAATGGCCAGCACTTCAACTCCGGCTGCTGCTTCGACTACGGCAATGCCGAGATCGACAGTCATGACGACGAAGCCGGCACCATGGAAGCCACTTACTTCGGCAACGCCCCATGGTGGTATGGCGGGAACCTTCCTGGCCCATGGCCGATGACCGACCAGGAAAACAACTTGGTGGGCTGCGTTAACCCGGATGGGTCCAAACGATGCGTCAAACTCCCGAATATCTCATGGAGATTCCTCACTGCGATGGCCAAGGGCGAACCGCACCACTGGACGTCAATGGCCGGCGACGCGCAGAAGGGCGCCCTCTCGGTGCTGTTCAGCGGGCCACGCGTCAATGCCATGTACGACCCGATGCGCAAGCAGGGAGCGATTCTTCTGGGCAATGGCGGCGATAACAGCGACGGGTCGCAGGGAACATTCTATGAGGGCGCGATGACGGCCGCAGGCACCTTCCCAAGCGACGCCACCGACCGGAAGGTGCAAGCCAACATCGTGGCGGCCGGATACGGAGTGCAGTCACTCAGCCTGGCGCCGTCTTCGGCAACCACCCTGCCGCCGGGCCTCCAGACCTTTTCGCCGGGGTCATCGCAGGAGAGCACCGTCACCTTCACTAACACCACCGGAGCGCCCGCGGACAATGTCCGGCTGAGTATCTCGGTGCCCAGTCGTCAGTGGACCTCGGTGGTCCGGGGCTCCAGCAGCAGCGTTGCCGCGACTGTCGGCTCCGTCGCGCCGGGCGCCCGCGTCAGCGCAACCTTCACAGTCACCTCCGGACCGGTCGCCTTCAATGGCGATCTTGTCGGCAGAGCGTCGTGGGTCAACGCTGCGAACGGCATAAGGCGGAGCGAGATAACTGCTGAGAAAGTGCGGAACGCGATGCCGGTCAGGATCAACGAATTCCGCATCAGCTCCGGCCCTCCGGCGAACCAGACCGACTCGTTCATCGAACTATACAACGCAGGCCCACGCAGCGTGGACATCTCAAACTGGAGCCTGACCGAGCATCCGACGCAGCAGGCTGTCTTCTCGAAGGTGAAGATCCCGGCCGGGACAAACCTGGCAGCGGGCGGATTCTACCTGCTTGGACTTTCGGACTCGGGGCTGGCCGCCGCAGCACATGCGGGCGACAGCACCCTCTATGTCAGGAGCACGACCGGAATGAAAGCCGGCGACGCCGTTACCGTCGGCAGCGGCTCCGACGCCGAGACCCGGAAAGTCGCCCGCGTGGGGACGGCGGCCGGCAACCATACGACAGTGTGGCAACCCCTGCCTGACGGTCCGGTGATTACAATTCCTTCCGGTTCGACGAACGTCCCGGTTGCGAGCGTCGCGGGCGTGCGGGTCGGAGAAAAAATTGCGCTGGGCTATGGCGCTACCTATCCCACGGACCCGACGGGCCCGGAGAAATATGAAGTGGTCACCGTCACAGCGGTGGGCAAGGCAGGCACGCAGGACTACCTGGCTGCGGACGCGCACGCCGGTGCGACGAACATCAAGGTGACCTCCGTCGAAGATGTCTCCGCCGGGGACAAGATCAGGCTGGACATCGACACTAAGGGCCACCAGATCGAGAGCGTGACTGTCGCGCACGTGGGCGCCGCGGCGAGCCACACGGAGCTTACGGCGGAGGCGGCCGCCGGTGCGACCGTCATCAAAGTCCACAGCGCACAGGGCTTCGCGGTGGGTGACAAGATGATCGTCGGCACGGCGATCCCGCAGACGGTAACCATTACCTCGGTCAACCGTTCGGCCGCGAACGGCAGCGTCATCGGATTTAAACCGGCCCTTGACCAGGCTCATATCGCGGAAGAAGATGTAGTGGAACCGGGCACTGGGCTCGACCTGACCTCTGCGCTCAGGTTCAACCATCCGGCCAACCTGCCCTTCAGCGATCGGGGCACGGGGATCAGCTTCAAACCGGCAACGGCCTTCGCCCACATCAGCAACGAGCCCGTCCAGCCGCTCGGCGCCGGCATCACGCTGGACAGCCCGCTGTCGCAGAATCACGCGATCGATGCGGTTGTCCGCGACGCCGCAGTCACGACCGCGGGCTACCAGGGGAAACCGGCTCCCAACCAGTGGTTCGGCGGCCCGGAACTCACCACGGAGTCTCCCCTGTTCGGACACATCGTCACTGTCAGAGAAGGCAGCATGGTGCTGCGCGACGCCGTCGGCCTGGTGGTCGACAGCCTCAACTATGGGGGTCTGGTCGACCCATGGGCGGCCGAGGGCTACCAGGGAGCCTCCGGTTTCGGGAAGGGCGGCTGCTACGTAACCACTCCGGGCCCGGCCGGCGGTTTTGGTCCATTCGCCGGCGCCGCGTCCAATATGAGCGCGGGCCGTTATCCTGACGGACACGACACGGAAAGCAACTGCAGGGATTTCGTCACCGCGCCCGCGACTGCGCTTGCCGCGGATTCGGCAACCGGCGCGACCAACATCAAAGTCGCCAGCGTGGATGGCTTCGATCCCGGCCAGACCATTCGCATCGATACCGGCGCCAGCGTCGAGACTGCCGTGATTGCCGAGGTGGGCGAGGCAGGCGCCACGACGGTGCGCTCCGCCACCGCTGCCGGCGATACCGTGATTCCTGTTGCCGGCACACCAGGCTTCAAGCCCGGCGACACAATTTCCATCGGCAGCGGCGCGAACTTCGAGACCGCGGTGGTCGTCTCCGCTGCTCGCTCCCGCGAAAGCAGAATCACTGTCTCCGCACCGCTTGCTTTGGCCCACGCAGCCGGTTCCCAGGTTTCCGGAACCGGCCTCACCTTGACTGCTCCACTGCGCCGGCAGCATGGCCGCGATGCCCGGGTCACCGGCAGCGTCTCCACGCCGGGTGCGCCAAACCAGTATTACAGGAACCCTGATTGAACCTGACGTGGAACCGATTTGAACCGCGCAAAGTGCCTGACTGTGGTTGTGAAATGCAAGCCAGGCCGGCGCCCGGCAGCTTATTGCGGCCCGCGCCAGTGCAGGAGAATGAGTGCCAGCGCCTGCCGTGGCAGTGTTAAGGAAAGATCGAGCCGGCCGGCCTGCGCGTGCAGCCATCGCGGCGAAGTAAAAAGCTCTAGCTGTCCCGCGGCTCGTAACCTCGCGAGCTGCTCTGCAGTGGGATTCTGTGGCGATCCCATCGCCTTCCAGACTGTGTAGGCGTCGCTGTGGCCGTCGTCGATGCGGAACTGCGTTGTCAGGACGCGGGCGGCGTTCTGCGGCAGCCCGTCGATATGTATTTCAATCGGTGCGGGTGGTGAGGCCATTGCATTGTCGTCGTAATTCCATACCAGGACAGCTACGGTACGGTCGCCGCGCGTGGCGATTGCGCGAATGTCCGGCTGCGCGCGAGCGCTGTGGGCGAGCAGCGATTCAAGGCTCAGTTGGCCACTGCCGGTGGCCTCGACGCGGCGCTCCTGCAGCATACCGAACATGCGAAAAGCGTTCATTATGGGCTTGTCGATGCCGTGCGTAGCCAGCGAGCGATAGCCGTAGAAGTAAGGATGGCCGGGGAAGGTATAGGCCCAGGTGACATACCCCTGCAGGTTCACATGGTCGCGCGCGGCCAGCGCCAGCGTGCCCTGCAGCAGCTCGGCTTCGTAGCTGGCATACTGCGGTGTGTTGCGATAGGCGTTCTCCGGATGCAGGCTGGCGGCGCACGCCGCGCATCCTTCCGGGTCGGACTCGCTGATAACGATGGGTAAATGGCGCAGCGACGGATAGCTGGCCACGATGGCAAAGCCGTGGGCGACGTCATCGAGATTGTGCGCGATGTCCATCTGCGCATGGCCATCCACAATGTAGGTGCGGCCCTTCGCATGAAATGAGATAAAATCGAGCGGCGTGCCGGTCTCGCCGGTCGCGTAGCTCTTTCCGCTCGCGCAGTGAGTTAGAAAACCGCGCAGAAACTGCGCCGCATGGGGCGACGCCGGTCCGGTCGAGGCGGGTCCGCCCACCTGCGCGCCGGGCAGCGCGCGCTTCACGCTCGCGGCCGTGTAGTCGTAGAGCTTCTCATACTGCGCCAGCGTGCCGTGCCAGTAACCGATGTCCGGTTCGTTCCACACTTCGAAATCCCAGTGCTCTACGTTGCTGGGCCCGTAGCGCGCGGCAAGGTGGCGCACTAAGTGGTAGACCAGATCGGACCATTGCTGGTAGTTGTTTGGCGGGTACGACCATCCGGTGAAGAGCGGGCCGTCGGGCCAGTCATCGCGATACGGCTGCGGATGGGAAGAAAGCGCCTCTGGCATGAAGCCGAGTTCCACGTAAGGGGTGATCCCCGCGGCCTTATACGTGTCGAAGATGCGGTCGAGGATCGTCCAGTTGTAGACCGGCTTGCCGGCTGCGTCGAGGGTGTAGACATTCGTCGACCCCCACTTGAGCGCGGCGGCGCCGTTGCCGGTAGTCAGCAGGTTGTGCGTGCGGTCGTGGAACGGATAGGGACTGAGTTGGCCCAGTCGATCGAGCAGCGTGCGGCCCTCATCGGAGTAGGTGTAGTTGGGCTCGTCGTGCCCCACGTAAGCCCATACCGGCGGCAACAGGCCGTCGGGCCGATTCGCATGGACGCGAATCTGGACCGTCTGCTGGGAGGACAACAAGGCCGGAAGGAAGCACAGAGCCAGGGCAATGAGAGGCCTCTTCGGCATGGACAGCGCTCCTGAAGAAAACGCATGTTGAGCAGACACTCCCGAAAGCAGACCCGGAAGATTTCGCGGAGGATCAGGCGACCGTCCAGTAGACAGCGAACCGCTGCCAGCTTTGGTTCAGCGGCTTCAGCGTGACGTCCTTCTCCTGGCCGGTAGTGCGGAAGGTCAGCGGCTCGCCCGGAATGGGCCTGACCCATTCAGCGGGATCGGCGCTGCCGGCCTTGAGAACGGAAAGGTGCTGGCGGAGAGAGGGGGATTCGAACCCCGCCTCGCGAGCAGCGCCTTCCGTTTCAACGAGATACCGCAATCTATTGTATACACGGATCGTTCGTATTTTTCAATCCCCTCTACCCATTCAACCTCTTCAAGGCCCTGGTACAGATTTCGAATAACTTTGGACACCATGTCTCCAAAATTGGTGCGGCCACGTGGACACCATGCACATAGCGTAACGGCATTCTGTCGCGAGCGGGGTCTGAGGAGCGGCCAGTTCTTCGCGTGGAAGAAGACTGTGCATGAATGCCTCGGAATGATCGCTAGTGGTTAATTGCGTAAGTTAACGATAGTATTGCGCAACTGCGATCCTTTGACTTCGCGTTTGCGCCAAACGAAGGGTCGGGCTTCAGGGCCATAGGCGGTCACGAAATCTTCAATGGCCTGGCGCAATTGTTCGGTATCGCGGAACGATGCTCCGCGCAGCGCCTTGCGGCTGAAAATCCCAAACCAGATTTCGACTTGATTCAACCAACTGGCCGAGGTGGGAGTGAAGTGGAAGAACACGTTGGGATGAGCGCGCAGCCAGGCATCGTTCTTCTTGTGGATACAATAATTGTCCAGGATCACGTGCATCTCTTGCCCGGAGGGAAGATCGGCGACCACGCGATCCACGAACTCCAGAAATTCGATCCGCCGTTTCCTGCCCGTGGTCTGCGTATGAATGGCGCCAGTGGCGACTTCCAGGGCGGCGAATAGATTCAAGGTTCCATGGCGCTTATAGGTGCTCTTGAAGCCTCGCACGATCTTGCCGTTGCCGGTTTCCACGTATCCCGTCTTGCGCTCCAGGGCCTGGATGCTGGGCTTTTCATCCACCGACAGCACCAGCGCATTCTGCGGAGGATTCAAGTACAGCCCCACGATGTCAGCCGCCTTGGCGGCGAACTCCGGATCCGTGCTCACGCACCAACTGCGCTGCCGCGCCAAGCAAATGCCTTCTTTGCGCAGCACCCGCCAGACCGCATGCACCGACGTTTTTAAATGCCTGGCCAGCGCCGGCCCGTCCCATGCGGCCTGTCCCTTGGGCGGAGGCTCTTCCAGAGCCGACAGCACCTGCTTGCGAAACTCCTCCGTATAGCGCGGCGGCTTGCCGGAACGCGGGCGATCCTCCAGCCCCTCTACTCCCTCTCGCTCGAAGCGCCGTCGCCAATCAATGACCGAGTTCGGCCGCACTTTCAAACTCTCGGCTATGACGCCGACCGGCTTCCCTTCCACACATCCCAATACGATGCGCGCGCGTTCCACCAAGCGGGCTTCCATGGTCCGGCTACGCGCCCAATCCTCCAACAACCGACGATCTTTCTCAGAGCATTCCGGTACTGGCGCTGTCTTGGGCAAAGGCATCCCTCTGCCCCACTATATTACTTAATATCTATCTATTATGCAAGTTATCTCTAGAATGAAGTGCAGATGGATTTGCGCGGTGGAGCTTGCGAAAGCTCCAC
>JBOGLX010000068.1:0-25646 GCA_050745765.1 Occallatibacter sp.
TCGGTCCCCTGATCGAATTTCACATCCTGCCCGGCAATCCGCGGGGTTCCCTTGGGGAGCTTGGAGAGGTCGAGTTCAATCAGCGGAAGCACCTCGGGGTTGTCATTGCCGAGAATGGCGGCGTAGATTTCGCGGCCTTCAATGTACTCCTCAATGAGCGCCGGGCTGTCGAATTCCTCGTGGATGTAGTGGATGCGCTCCATCAGCTCTTTTACGCTTTCGACGACGGAACCGTTGTCGATGCCGACGGACCCGTCTTCGGAGACAGGCTTTACGATCAGAGGAAACTCGATATCGTGCGAGTGATCGGTGCGGCCTTTATAGGAGGTCGCGAAATCCGGGTTCTTTATCTTGTGAAAGTCGAAAATCTTTTTTGCGATCGACTTGTCCTGGGCGAGATAGAGGGCCTGCGGACCACCGCCGGTATACGGAATTTGCAGCAGTTCCAGATAGGCGGCGATGTTCTTGTCCATCGTGTCGTGGCCGGCGTAAGACTCCGTAAGATTGAAGACGAGGTCCGCGTTGCACTTCGCCAGCGCAAGCAGCGATTGGTTCTTGCCGTCGAGGACGTGATAAGAAGGTTCGTGCCCGAGCTTTGTCAGGGCCTCGAAGATCTCTTCGCGGTCGTGCAGCGGATCCTTCTTCTTCTTTCCACCTTTGCTGCTCCTCCCGCGCGACGCCTTTACCGGCTCCGGTTCCGGCTCCGGCGGGCCCTCTTCCCAGACGTCGTGCAAGATCGTTACCTTCAGGTTTGCCATGATCCCTCTACGCTTTTTCGCTTCTGCGTTTTTCCGATATGACGCGCAAAAGCCGCCAACGCCGGAAGTAAATCGTCCATCAGGGCAGAATGAACTTGCCCCGCGCGATGTAGTTCATCGCCAGCGCGGTTGCATACACCGTCACTTCGGTCAAATACTCTCTTTCACATTTTATGTCGGCGCGCAGGTCAAGGTCGCTGACTTTTGCCTCAATGGATTCCACCAGCTTCTTCACCAGCGGACGTTGAACCCCGGTCCAGTAATTGACCTTGTCGACGAGGACCTTGTGGTTCTCGCGAAGAAGATCGGCCGCGGGGCGAACATTGTTTTTGCGGCGTTTCGATACGCTGAAGATATCGCGCAGATCGGCGTCCAGTGGTAGTTCGCCGAGGATGAGCTTTTGATCGAGCGCATGCTGATAGAACTCGCCCACGGTCACGGCCATTTCGTCTACCGTAAGATCGGTATCGCCGTGCGCGACCACCGGATCGGCGCCGCCGAGCTTGCGGCCCATTCGATCCATGTAAAGCAGCTTCTTCATCGCGCCCCAGCCTTTGTACCGATTCCGCCAGTTGGAGCGCGGCGTCAGCCATACCGCAAACGTCTCGGCGAAGTCTTCGTCGGGATGCTTTTGCGCATACCAGCCCTCCATGTGGCGCACGAACTGGCGCGAGAACGGAACCGGTTTGTAGTTGTCCCGGTAAGGCCGCCGGAACGGTCCGAAGAGGCCGCGCCATTCTTCCGTTTTATAGAGCTCGTAGGCGTAATTGAAAGCGTGGCCGGCCTCGTGGCGCATGTACATCATGATCTGTTGCGTGTCTTCAATGTCGTTCATCTCCGATTCAAGGCGCTGTAGCATCGGATCGGCCAGGTAGAACGGGATTCCGATGACTGGCTCCATGTTCGGGCAGCCCCACTCATCGGTGAGGTAGCACCGGGGGCGGAACCGGGTGAGACCCTTGGCGTCCAATTCTTTGTAGAGTTGCTGCACGAAGCGTTCCAGAGGTGAGCCTTCCAGCTTCAAGCCGAGCTGCTGGATCGGCTTGGAGAGGATCTCCTGGACTTCTACCGGCGCTTTTTCGAAATTAGCCACAGATTTTTGATTCAACAGCGCTTACCACTGGCCATTCTATCGAAGTTTGGCCATCGATTGTGTGTTTCGACGGCCGCCGCGGCCCCCGGCCGGCCCTAATATAGTACTTAGCCGGGTGCGTCGGCGGGCGGAGTTCCATGCATGAAGAGCGAGTTGGGCGCTGGCGCCGGCTTTGGCGGCCGCGGCGCTGGGGACAGTTTTTCGTTGCGGCCAGGCGTGTCGCGCAAGCGGCGCGGGCGCGCTACTGGTTTCCTCACGTCCCGCTGGCGCTGGCGCTGGCCTGGGCGGGTTTTCTGTTGCTGAGGCACGTCGTATTCCTGCAGCGGGATGTGCTGCTCGCGGATTTTCCATTTCGCCTTTTGGATTTCCGGCCGTCCAGCATGCCCTTTGTCCTGATCGGCGTGGGCATGCTTGTGATGTCGATCGGACTGCTGTTTCGATCGCGCTTCGCATGGATCGTCGCCATCGTGCTGACTTCGTCTCTGGTGCTGAGCATAGTCATCATCGGTCACCACGGCGTAGCCGGCCTGATCTCCTACGATGGATTCTTGCTCGTCGCGCTGCTGCTCTCCTATCCGTGGTTCCATCACACCAGCCTGGCCGCGGGCACGCTCTTCGCCATCACCAGTGCGCTGCTGCTGCTCATCTACGCCGTCTTCGGCGGCCTCTACCTGGGCAGCCAGTTTTCGCCGCCCATCAAGGACCTGGTGACCAGCCTCTACTTCGCCATAGTCACCATGGGCACGGTGGGCTACGGCGATATCGTGCCCAAGACCCCGGAAGCCCGGCTGTTCGCCGTTTCGATCATTGTTCTGGGACTGACGCTGTTCGCGACCTCAATGACCGCGATTGCCGGACCGATGATCGCGCGGCTGAGCGCACCGAAGGAGAAGCGGATGAAGCGCACCAACCATTTCATCGTGATCGGCTCGACGCCGCTCGCCTACAACACCTATCGCGAATTCAAGAAGCGCAATCAGCCCACGGTGCTGGTGATGGCGCAAGCGCCGGCCACGGGCGACATCGACCCCGAAGACCTGATTGTGGGCGACGCCAACAGTCTGGAAACGCTGCGGCGCGCAGGCGCGGCGCAGGCCCAGGCGGTGCTCGCCATGCGCGCCGACGACTCCGACAACGCCTTCATCGTGCTGGCGGTGAAAGAGCTGCACGGCCGCGCCAAAACCGTGGTCGCCATCAACGACAGCAAACACATGGAGCGCATCAAGCTGGTGCAGGCCGATGTGGTGATCGCCCCGGAAGTGCTGGGCGGCGAGCTGCTGGCCATGGTGCTGACCGGCGAGCCGGTCACCAGCGACTTTGTGCTGGACCGGTTTTTCCAGAGCGGCCAGGCGCCGGCGAAGAGCAATAGCTGACGCGCACGACCGCGCCGCCGCCGGGCGCAAAGCCTCATCCGCGGACGAATTTCCTCGGCAAAATTTCAAATATATTTGGCTGGCCTTCCCTCGCCGCAGCACAGCATGCTTAGCGAAGACCTTCCTACCCGGCGCCGTACTCCTCGTCCGTCACCTTCTCCATCCAGATAACAGCCTGTCCTTCGGCATTGGCCTCCTGCATGGCCAGATGCACCATGGTGGTTTCCGGCCCCGCCCCGTGCCAATGCCGCTCGCCAGGCGCGATCGCGACCGTATCGCCGGGATGAATGGCGCGCACCGGCTCGCCCTCCAACTGCACCAGGCCGGAGCCGGAAAGAACGTGCAGCACCTGCCCCAGCGGATGCGTGTGCCAAGCCGTCCGCGCGCCGGGCTCGAAGCTCACCCGCGCCGCCCGCGCGCGGGAAGGTTCGGCATTCGTCGGAATCTCATCGATCCATACTGTGCCCGTAAACCAGTCGGCAGGGCCTTTGCGGCTCGCCCGCTCTCCGCTGCTCACAATTTTCATGCAATCCCTCCTGAAAGACGGCTGGCCGTTGCGCGTCCTATCAATTCTACCGTCCCCTTGTTACTTCGTTTTCCAGCGTGCCGATAGGGTCGATGGCGATGCGAACGCGGTCGCCTGGAGCAAGCGTGAAGGAATCCGGTGGAACGATGCCCGTACCGGTCATCAGGAAAACGCCCGCGGGAAAGCTGGTTTCGCGGAAGAGCCAGGCGCCGAGCGCGGCGGGGGCGCGTTTGAGCTCGGCCAGCGTGGTTGCGCCGGAAAATTCCGCGCGCCCATTGCGCAGAATCTCGATGCCAATCGCGGTTGACGGCGGAAGCGGATCCGGCGTAACCAGAATGCACGGGCCGAGCGCGCAACTTCCGTCGTAGACCTTTGCCTGGGGAAGATAGAGCGGGTTTTCGCCCTCGATGTCGCGGGAACTCATGTCGTTGCCGATGGTGTAACCAACAATCTGGCCGCGCGCATTGAAGAGCACCGTGAGCTCAGGCTCGGGAACGGACCACGAGGCATCGGCGCGGATGCGAACTTTGCCGCCGGGGCCAACGACGCGCGCTGCTGTCGATTTGAAAAAGAGCTCGGGGCGTTCGGCCGAGTAGACGCGATCGTAAAAGTCGCCGCCGCCGGCGCTCTTCGCTTCTTCCATGCGCGCGTTGCGGCTGCGGTAGTAAGTGACGCCCGCGGCCCACACTTCCTGGCTGCCGATGGGCGCCTGAATTTGGGCGGCGGAGAAATCGGCGGCCGGTTCGCTGCGCTCGGCGATCGACAGTAGATATTTGTAGAGATCTTCGCGGCAGACGAGCGCATCCCAGGAGTCCTGAGATGCTTCTTGGGACGACTTTTTGGATGAGTCTTGGGACGATTTTTGGGGGACGCGGAAGTGCGCGCCGTCGTGCTCCACATAAGGGCCGTTCAAAGTGCGGTAGAGCTTCACGTGTGTTTCTCCAGTCGCGAAACGATGGCCTCTACATCGTAAACACAGCCGCCCCACACGCCGCCGCTCGCGTGCACGAGCGCGGCCCAGAGGCGCGTGTCGGCGGGGAGTTGGGGATGCGGGCGCAGGTCGGGGCGCGGCTTGCGCTCGGCTAAAAGTTGCGCGCCCCGTTCCGCGCTGAAGATTCCGTCGCCGTCGCCGACAAGATGAACGGAGCCGGTCAACGCATTCCGGTCGATCGCGATTTCGATGCGGTCGCCCTCCTGCACCTTGCCGATGGGACCGCCGGCAAGCGCTTCCGGCGAGATGTGCCCGATGCAGGCGCCGGTGGAAACGCCGCTGAAACGCGCATCGGTGAGCACGGCCACGTGTTTGCAATGCGGAAGCTGCTTGAGCGCGGAAGTGATTTGATAGATCTCCTCCATGCCCGCGCCGGCGGGGCCGCAGCAGATCAGCACGACGACGTCGCCCTGCGCGATGCGGCCGCTTTTGATCGCTTGAATGGCCGCGGCCTCGGTGACGAAGACACGCGCGGGGCCGGTGTGGCGATAGACGCCGTCCGCGCCGGCGAGCGAGGGATCGATGGCGGTGCTCTTGATCACCGAGCCTTCCGGCGCAAGATTGCCGGCGGGGAAGCAGATGGTGGAAGTGAGTCCGCGGGCGCGGGCGCGGTCCGGCGGCATGATTACGTCGCCGGGGTCGATGCCGTCCTGATCGGTGAGAACGCGGCGCAATGCGTGGCGGCGCTCGCTGTCGCGCCACCAGTCAAGACTCACATCGAGCGATTCGCCGGAGACGGTTTTGACGGAGGTGTCGAGCAGGCCGGCTTCGCGAAGGCAAAGCATCACCTCCGGCACGCCGCCCGCAAGAAAGACCTGCACTGTGGCAAAGTTGCGCGGGCCGTTGGGCAGCGCATCGACCAGGCGCGGAACCTGGCGGTTGACGGCAGCCCAATCGGAGGCCGTGGGGCGCGCGAGCCCGGCGGCGTGGGCGATGGCGGGCAGATGGAGGAGCAGATTGGTTGAGCCGCCAAAGGCCGCGTGGAGCACCATCGCATTGCGCACCGCGGCGGGCGTCAGAATGTCGCGCGCGCCAATTCCCAACTGATAGAGGCGCAAAATTGCGCGGGCGGAGCGGCGCGCGCCGTCGAGCCAGATGGGGTGGCCGGACGGCGCCAGCGCGGTGTGCGGCAGGGCGAGACCAAGCGCTTCGCCCACTACTTGCGCCGTAGCCGCGGTGCCGAGGAACTGGCAGCCGCCGCCGGGCGACGCACAGGCGCGGCAACCAACGTCGGCAGCGTAATCGAGCGTGATCTGCTCTTGCGCAAAGCGCGCGCCGATGGTCTGCACTTTGGCCGCGTCCTCGCCGGCTTCGGGGAGCAGCGTAACGCCGCCCGGAACGAGAACCACCGGTTTTGCGCCCGCCGAAGCCAGAGCCATCATCATCGCGGGCAGGCCCTTGTCGCACGTGGCAATGCCCACGAAGCCCTTGCCCGTGGGCAGCGAGCGCATCAGGCGGCGCATCACCATGGCGGCGTCGTTGCGGAAAGGCAGTGAGTCCATCATGCCCGTCGTGCCCTGGGTGCGGCCGTCGCAGGGGTCGGTGCAGGCGCCGGCGAAGGGGATGGCGCGGAGCGATTCCAACTCGCGCGCGGCCTCGGCGACCAGCAGGCCCACTTCCCAGTGGCCGGTGTGGAAACCGAGGGCGATGGGTTCGCCGCTCTCGGCGCGCAGGCCGCCGTGGGTGCTTAAGATGAGGAACTCGGGATCGAGTAGCCGGTCGGGGCTCCAGCCCATCCCGGCGCTCTGGGTGAGGCCGAAAAGATTGCCGGAAGGCTCGGTGAGCAGCATCTCCGGCGTAAGTGGCAGGCTGCCCGCGGGACCGGGCGCATGCGTGGCTACGGCGTACAAATCTCGATCTGCGCATTCGAGAACAGAGCTGAGAGCGATGGGGTCGATGGCGAGAACCTCAGGCGCAAGTATAGTTGGTGACGACGATGGTTTTGTGAAAGGGAACGACTTCAGTCGTGCCGAAAAGCCGGCCATAAAGTCGGCGGGCTTTGGCCTCGAGGGCTGTTATTCCTGCTCCGCGCATTTATCGGACCAGATCTACAGCGGATTGCGCGTGGGAGCCCCGTCGATCATGCGCCAGATGCCGAGGGGATTTTCGTTTTTGAGCTCGTCCGGCAGGGCGGATTGTGGGAAATCCTGGTAGCAAACCGGCCGCGCGAAGCGAAAGATGGCCTGGGTGCCGACGGAAGTGCTGCGGCTGTCGCTGGTCGCCGGATAAGGACCACCGTGAACCATGGCGTGGCAGACTTCGACGCCGGTTGGGTAGCCGTTGACGACGAGCCTGCCTGCTTTGCGTTCGAGGATGGCTGCGAGATCGGCAAATGCGGCGAGGTCGGCCTCGGATGCGTGCAGGGTTGCGGTAAGCTGGCCTTCGAGGGCGCGGGCGAGCGCCATCAGCTCGTCGCGGCTTGAGTAGCGGACGATCAGCGTTGCGGGGCCGAAGACCTCGTGCGCCAGATCGGGCGACCGCAGCAGTTCCGCGCCGTCAACTTGGAGAAGCGCAGGCGCATTCCAGGCGCCGGCGGAACTGTCGGGCGGCGCGGCTTGCGCCAGGACCTCGATGCCTGCGTGGTCCGTGCGGTTTTGGAGTGCGGACGAGTAATTGCGGCAGATGCCCTCGGTGAGCAAGGGAGCCGCAGTGGTCTTCTCGACCTGGGACACGAGCGAGGCGACGAGTGCGTCCGCCAATTCGCCGCGCGGCAGAAAGACGAGGCCGGGCTTGGTGCAAAACTGACCCACGCCCAGCGTGAACGACGCAAAGAGACCGTTGGCAATTTGCGCGGCGCGCGTGCTCAACGCCTCGGGGAGCACAAACAATGGATTGGAGCTGCTCATCTCCGTGAAACAGGGGATGGGTTCGAGGCGCGCCGCGGCCAACCGCATGAGCGCTTTGCCCGCGGCAAGGGAGCCGGTAAATCCAACTGCCTTGACGAGCGGGTGCTCGACGAGCGTCGCGCCCGCTTCGGTTCCGGCGTCGAAGAGCAGCGCGAAGACGCCGGCGGGCAGGCCGCATTCGCTTGCGCTGCGCGCGATTGCCTGGCCCACCAGCTCGCTTGTGCCGGGATGGGCGGGATGCGCCTTGACGATGACCGGATTGCCGGCGGCGAGAGCGGATGCAGTGTCTCCGCCAGCGACCGAGAACGCGAGGGGAAAATTGCTGGCGCCGAAGACGGCGACGGGACCAAGCGGGCGCAGCATGGAGCGAAGGTCGGGGCGCGGAAGCGGCGAGCGCTGGGGCTGTGCGGGGTCGATGCGGGCGTTGACCCAGGAGCCTTCTTCGACTAGCTGCGCGAAGAGCCGAAGTTGATTCGCCGTGCGCGCAGTCTCGCCCTGCAAGCGCGGCTTCGGCAAGGCTGTCTCGCGGTGGGCGCGGTCAATCAGCTCGGCTGCGATGGTTTCAATGCTGTCGGCGATGCGGCGAAGAAAGGCAGCTCGTTCGCGGCCGGGAAGTTGGCCGTAAGTGGCGAAAGCTTCTTCGGCGAGCTGTGCGGCCCGATCGACGCCGTCGAGCGAAGCGGAATGAAATGGAGGATCGAGTGGAGATCCGGTTGCGGGATCGAAGGCCGAAAAAACGGGGCCTGTTCCCTGCGCCGCCTGCCCGTTGAGAATCGATTGGCCCGTTAACATGTTTCACCGCCATAGCGCCTAGCCGGCTGGAATGCGGGCCGGACGATATGCGTCGAGTTTACTCGATCGAGTTGCCAAGACCGCTCAGCCAATGGGACGAACATTGCACTGGGGCTGATAGCTGTTCCATGATTGCTGTGCCCAAAGCCCCGTGCCCCACCCATGATTGTTGTACCCGAAAGCTCCGTGCCCCATCCATGCGATTTTTTCTTTCGCATGGGTGGGATGCCACGACCGTTGAGTACAGCATCACTGGGGCTGCTCCAATGTGCAACCGGACTACGCCACCGGAAGGTGGACGATCTTCGCTTCCAGCTCGCCTTTCGCGCCGATGGTGAGCAAGCCGGCCGTTACCGGCAGCTCGAAGCGGCGCGGGCCGCAGGAGCCGGGGTTGAAGTAGAGCACGCCCTTGCGCGTATAGAAATTAGGCACATGCGTGTGGCCGAAGAGCACGGCGGCGAATCCGGCTGCTGCGGGATCCAGGTGCAGAGTATTCAGGTCGTGCAGCATGTAGATGTAAAGGTCGCCGCAATGCGCCCCTATGCCCGAGCCCTCGCCCGAATTTTCGCCCACACCTTCAATGAGCACGACTTCGGTCTGCGGCAACCGGGCGCACTTACCTTCCCCGTCCACGTTGCCGCGGATGGCCGTAACCGGCGCGATCTTTTTGAGCTCCTCGAGAATCGAGTATTTGCCCACGTCGCCGAGGTGCAGGATGCGGTCTACGCCGGCAAGCGCGGGTGCGACTTCGGGGCGAAGAAGGCCGTGCGTGTCGCTGATTACGCCGATTTTCACAACAGGAACCTCTTCATGATTCGCCACTTTACGTTACATAGTCCCAAGCCGCTCTGTTGCGTGGCCGTCCGTCAGATCTCTGATCTCTCTTCTCTGATCCCTGCCTTTCACAGCCCCATCTCCAGCCTTGTGCGCGGGTCGAGTTCGTCGCGCAGCGCGTCGCCGAGGAAGTTGAAGCCGAGCACCGCGCCCGCCACGGCGAAGGCCGGGAAGAGCACCAAGTGCGGCGAGTCGAACAGGTGCAGCCGCGCGTCGTTGAGCATGGCGCCCCAGCTCGGCGCGGGCGGAGGAATGCCGAGCCCCAGGAACGACAGCGTAGCCTCGGCCAGAATTACGCCGGCCATGCCGATAGTGGCCTGCACCAGAACCGGCTGAACGATGTTGGGCAGGATGTGGCGGCAGAAGATGCGCAGGCCGCCTGCGCCCAGCGCGCGCGCCGCATCCACAAACTCGCGCTCGCGCACGGCCAGCACCTGCGCGCGCACCAGCCGCGCGTAGCCGGCCCAGCCGCCGATCGAGAGCGCGAGCACCAGGTTCGCGAATCCCGGACCCAGGAACGCCGCAAACGCAATCGCCAGCAGAATTCCCGGCAGCGCCAGAAATGTGTTCATCGCAAAGGTCGTCAGCACCGTATCGACCCATCCGCCCATGTAGCCGGCCAGCCCGCCCACCGTCAACCCCAGGGCCAGCGAAACCGAAACCACACTCACGGAAACGGCAAGCGAGACGCGCGCGCCCCACAGCAGACGGGAGAAAGTGTCGCGTCCGAGCTCGTCGGTTCCCGCCCAGTGCGCGGCAGACGGCGTCGCGAGCCGGTGCATGAGGTCGATGGCCGCGGGGTTATAGGGAGCGAGCACCGGCGCGGCCAGCCCGCAGAAGATAAAAAGCGTCAGCAGAACGATTCCCACGGCAGCCAACGGCTGGCGGCGCACGCGTTTTGTCAGAGCGCGAAGGGCGGCTGCGGCGGGAAAAGACATTTGCACTGCCAGAATACAGCGACTGTCCGGCCCCATCCGTGTCTAATTGCGTAGGAGGCGGCCGGTGAAGCTTCGCGGATTTTTGCTGGCTCTCGGCGCACCCTGTGCCCCATCCATGCGACTTTTTTCTGTCGTATGGGTGGGAGGCCACGACAGGTGGGCACAGCTTCTCTGGAATCGCGATAATTGCGTAGGAGGCGCCTGGTGAAGATTCGCGGGTTTTTGCTGGCTCTCGGCGCGCTGGCCCTGCTCGTGCTGACGCTGCCCGCGCCGGCGCTGCGGGCTCAGTCCCGATCCCAGCCCCAATCCGGTCCCGTAACCGATATCGCCCAGCCGGACCAGCTCACGCCGGACGGCTCCAACCAGTTGATCGCGCTCGTCAACAAGGCGCGCGCCGCGGCCGGTCTTGGCCCGGTCGAGTGGGACCCCGCGCTGGCCGCCGCGGCCGAGCAGCACTGCCTGTTGATGTCCCAGAAAGGCCCCATCGAGCACCGGTACAACGGCGAGCCCAGCCTGACCGATCGCGCGGCGGCCGCGGGCGCCCACTTCAGCGTGATCGAGGAGAACATCGCAATCGGCCCCTCGGCCCAGGCCATCGGCCAGGAGTGGCTGCACTCCCCGCCGCACCGCGCCAACATGCTCAACCCCGATGTAAACCGCATCGGGACGGCGATCGTCTCCGCTCGCGGCACGCTCTTCGCGGTGGCCGATTTTTCGCGCGCCGTCCTTGTGCTCTCGCAGTCGCAGGTTGAGGCCCAGGTGGCCAATCTCATTCGCGTCAGCGGCGTGTCGGTCCTGACCAGCCCCGCGCAGGCGCGCCAGGCCTGCACCACCGGCGCAATGCCCCCCTCGGCGCCGGGGCTGCTGCCGCGCTTCCTCATGCTCTGGCAGTCGTCGAGCCTCAAACAGTTGCCCAAGTCGCTGGGCGACAAGCTCGTGTCCGGTCAATACCATCGCGCGGAAGTGGGCAGTTGCGCCCCGCAGAGCAGCCAGAACGGCTTCGCAGCCTACCGCGTGGCCGTGCTGCTTTATTGACTTCGATTCGCGGACACGGTCTCCGCGCACCGGCAATCCACAAACGATTTGGGGCCTCCCAGCCGGAACTTTTAGCCACCGGATGGCGTAACGGCATGCATAGGCGCGGAGGGGTCAAACACGCGTGCCTGAATTCACTGCGGAGCCTGGCGATGCACATCTTTCTGGGCCGGCTGAAGCAAGTCGTGCGGAGATTGGGCCGGGCTCCGCTGTTCACGGTCCTTACGCTGATCACGCTCGCCGCAGGGATTGGCGCGACCACGCTGATCTTCAGCGTGGTGGATGGGGTGCTGCTGAAGCCGCTGCCCTACCCGAATCCGGGACAGCTCATCGGAGTTTGGTTCCACTCGCCGGTGCTCAACTTCAAGGACCTCAATATTGCTCCGTTCCTTTACTTCACCATCCGGGAGCAGAACAAGACGCTGGAAGACGTTGGCGCGTACACGGGTGATTCCCTGAGCGTAACCGGTAAGGGCGAGCCGGAGCACGTGCGCGGGCTGGATGTGACCGAGGGCGTGCTGCCGCTTCTGGGCGTGAAGCCGGCGCTGGGCCGGCTGTTTACGCGCCAGGACGACACCGCCGCGGCACCGGAAACGGTAATACTTTCCTACGGCTACTGGCAGAAGAAATTCGGCGGGACGCGCTCGATCGTAGGGCAGTCGATGACCGTGGACGGCAAATCGCGGGAGATTGTCGGCGTGCTGCCCAGGGGATTTCACTTCCTGAACTGGGACGATGCGGCGCTGATACTGCCGATGCAGTGGGACCGCAGCAAAACCAAGCTGGGAAACTTCAGTTACGAGGGACTGGCTCGGCTGAAGCCGGGCGTAACCATAGAACAAGCGAGCGCTGACTTACAGCGGCTGATTCCGATTGCCATCAGAAGCTTCCCTCCTCCGGAAGGATACAGCGTAAAGCTGTTCGAGGCTGCGCATTTCACCACCAGTCTCCATCTGCTCAAGCAGGACGTAGTGGGCGACGTGGGCAACGTGTTATGGGTGCTGATGGGCTCCATCGTGATGGTGCTGCTGATTGCCTGCGCCAACGTTGCCAATCTGCTGCTGGTGCGGGTCGAGGGGAGGCGGCAGGAGCTGGCCATCTGCTCGGCGCTGGGCGCGGGGTGGACGAGGATTGCGGGGGATCTGCTGTTTGAGAGCGTGACGCTCACACTCGCCGGCAGCGTGTTGGGGCTGGGGCTGGCGTTCGCGGGACTGCGGGTGCTCCTGGCTCAAGCTCCGGATCTGCCGCGCGTCCACGACATTGGGATAAATTTCCCCGTGCTCCTGTTCGCGCTGGTGCTGGCGGCATTCACGGGGCTGTTGATCGGGTTGATTCCAATGTTCAGGTTGGCCGGAGGGCGCTTGAATTCCGGGTTGCGCGAGGGCGGGCGGTCGCAGAGCGACAGCCGCGAGCGCCATCGTGCGCGAAATGCGCTGCTGGTGATCCAGGTGGCGCTGGCTCTGGTGCTCTTGATCTGCTCGGGGCTGATGATTCGGACGTTCCGGGCGCTCGAACATGTGAACCCTGGATTCACCGATCCGAATTCCCTGCAAACCTTCCGCATCTCGGTGCCCGATACACAGATTCCGGACCAGCAGCGCGACAAGCTGATCCATATGGATCAGGACATGATGAGCAAGCTGGCCGCACTGCCGGGGGTAACCTCGGTGGCTTTGACCAGTGCGGTGCCCTTGAGCGGGGATGAATCGAACGACCTGATTTTTGCCGCCGACCGCACCTATCGCGAGGGAGAGATTCCTCCCATACGGCGGTTTATCTGGGTCTCGCCGGGATTATTCGGCGCCATGGGAACTCCTCTGCTTGCGGGACGCGATTTTACCTGGGAAGACAATTACGGCAAGCTGCCGGTGGCCATCGTTTCAGAGAACTTTGCCCTGAGCTACTGGGGCAGCGCACAGAACGCCCTGGGCAAGCGCATCCGCACCGGATCGACAGACGACTGGCGGCGCATTATCGGCGTGGTGGCCGACGTCCACGACGATGGCCTCGATAAGACGGCTCCAACCACCGTCTACTGGCCGCTGATGATGAATAACTTCGACACGCAGAAGGAGCGCGTGCAGCGCGGCGTCGCATTTGTAATCCGGACCAGGCAGGCAGGGTCGCAGGCATTCATGAAGGAGGCACAGCACGTCATCTGGTCGGACGACGCCAGTCTGCCGCTGGCCAACGCTAACACGGTGGGCTATTACTACACGCAGTCCATGGCGCGAACCTCGTTCACGCTGGTGATGCTGGCGGTTGCGGGAGCGATGGCGCTGCTGCTGGGCATGGTGGGGATTTACGGAGTGATTTCGTACTCCGTGACCCAGCGCAGGCGGGAAATCGGGATACGGATGGCGCTCGGTGCGCAGCGCGAAGCGATTCTGGGCATGTTCGTGCGCGAGGGACTGCTGCTGACCGGCATCGGCGTCGTGTGCGGGATGGCGGTGGCCTTTGCCGCCATGCGCTTGATGCGGTCGCTGCTGTTCGGGGTGAGTCCGTACGACCCGCTGACCTATGCGGCGATTACGCTCGGGATCTTTGCGACGGCGTGGCTTGCGTGCTGGCTGCCCGCGCGCAGGGCTGCAGCCGTGGATCCGATGAATGCGCTAAGGACAGAGTGAAATGGAATGCCGGGGTTAACGCGCTCTCTTCCCCCCCCCGGGAGCCGGGCCGTGCGGACACGGCCACGACGGCGAAATTTCGCCGCATCGGCGCCAGGCCGGAATAGCAACGGAATCGGGCGGGTCGCCTCCCATGCTTTTTCCCACTCCGCTCCACCACCATCGATGGTGCCCCATCCATGCGGCCGTTTTTGCCGCATGGGTGGGAACGGAATCGCCGTCGGAATTCCGTTCACCAAACGCACGACGGCCACCCCGAAGGGTGACCGTCGCTTTACTGATCGCTGATCACTGATCACTGATCACTGACCACTGACCACTGTTTTATCTCTCGCTCTTCCAGTTGATCAGGTCGGCGGGTGGCCCACCCAAGCGTTTTCCCACTCCGCTTCACCACCATCGAGGGTGCCCCATCCATGCGGCCGCTTTTGCCGCATGGATGGGACCGGAATCGCCGCCGGCATTCCGTTCCCCCAAACGCACGACGGCCACCCCGAAGGGTGACCGTCGCTTTACTGATCACTGATCACTGATCACTGTTTTATCTCTCGCTCTTCCAGTTGATCAGGTCGCCCAGCGTGGTCGTCGAGCTTGAAACCGGGTGCTTGTGGGCCTCGGCCTTGTAGTTTTCCACCTGAGCACGGCTGGCTTCGTGGCCCACCGCGCGCAGGCTCAAGCCCACCTTCTTCTCTTCCACGTTGATCTTGATGATCTTGAAGTCGTGCTCGTAGCCGGTCTCGAGCTTGGTGTGCTCGCCGTGGTCCTCACCTGCCTCGGAGATGTGGCACAAGCCCTCCACGCCCTCCGCGATCTCGACAAACGCCCCGAACTGCGCCGTGCGCAGCACCTTGCCGTGCACCACGTCGCCTACCCGGTGCGTGGCGAAGAACGTCTCCCACACGTCGGGCTGCAATTGCTTTATGCCCAGGCTCAGCCGGCGGTTCTGCGGCTCGACCCCGAGCACCACGGCCTTGACTTTCTCGCCCTTCTTCACCACTTCCGACGGGTGCTTCACGCGCTTGGTCCAGCTCAGATTCGAGACGTGTACCAGCCCGTCGATCCCGTCCTCGATCTCGATGAAGGCGCCGAAGTCGGTCAGGTTCCTCACCCGGCCCTCGACCACCGTCCCCGCCGGGTAGCGCTCGGTCAGATTTTCCCACGGGTTTTCCAGCAACTGCTTCATGCCCAGCGAAATCCGCCGGTCGGCCGGGTTCACGCTCAGCACCACCGTCTCGACTTCGTCGCCCGGCTTCACCAGCTTCGACGGGTGCTTGAGCCGCTTCGACCAGGTCATCTCCGAGAGGTGAACCAGCCCCTCGATGCCCTGCTCGAGCTCGACGAACGCGCCGTAGTCGGTGACCGAAAGCACCCGCCCGTGAACGCGCGCGCCCACCGGGTAGCGCTCGGTCGCGTCCAGCCACGGGTCGGGCGTCAACTGCTTGAAGCCCAGCGAAACCCGCTGCTTGTCCTTGTCGAACTTGAGCACCTTCACCTGGATCTCGTCGCCCACGTTGACCAGGTCGCGCGGATGCGTGAGCCGGCCCCAGCTCATATCGGTAATGTGCAGCAGGCCGTCGATGCCGCCCAGGTCCACAAACGCGCCGTAGTCGGTCAGGTTCTTCACCGTGCCCGTCAGCACCGCGCCCTCGCCCAGATGCTCCATGGTGGCGCCGCGCTTGGCGTTCTGCGCCTCTTCCAGAATCTCCTTGCGGCTCACCACCACATTGCCGCGCTTCTTGTTCAGCTTGATCACGCGGACTTCGATCTGCTGGCCCAGGTAGCCGTCGAGGTTGCGCACAGGCCGAATCTCAAGCTGCGACCCCGGCAAAAACGCCTTCATCCCGATGTCCACGGTCAGCCCGCCCTTGACGCGGCCGACCACCGTGCCCATCACCGGCGTCTTGTCGTTGGCAGCCTTCTCGATCGTGTCCCAAACGCGCAATCGTGCGGCGCGCTCGTAGCTCACCAGGTAGCCGCCCTCCGGCTCCTCGCGCTCGATCACCACATCGATCACGTCGCCGGGATTGAACTTCACCGCCCCCGTGTGGTCCGTCACCTGCTCGAGCGGCACCAGCCCCTCGGACTTCAGCCCCACATCGACCACCAGGTGCTTGTCCGTCTGCTTGAGCACCGTGCCGGCAACGACCTTATCCCCGTAGGCCTCCACCACGGCCGCTTCCGCCGCCTGCTCCCGCTCGAATGCTTCGAGCGCCGCGGAAAAATCGGCTGCGGAGAAGTCCTCGGCAAATTCAGAGTGCGGCCCGGCTTCCGCAACAGGCTCCGCTTCCGCCACCGCCGCCTGCGCGGAAATCTCCGTCGCCGGTTCCGTGGCAGGCACCGTGCCTGACTGTGCGGCCTGTTCCGTGGCTTGTTCCGTGGCTTGCGCGGTGACTTGGCCCGTGGCCTCTTCCGTGACTTGCTCCGTGGCTGCTTCCGCCGCGTCGGCAGCGTGCGCCTGACCCACTTCTACAGCGGTCTGCTCCGCGGCTTCAGCCGCAACTGCCTGCTCCATTTCTACAACTGCCTGCGTCGCGGGCGCGGCTTCGGCAACGGGTTCGGTTGGGGTATCGGCGTCCAGCGCGGTAAGGTCGACGGCTTCATAGGTGTCAAGATTCGACGCGGGGTTGGACGTGGATTCGTACGGCGGCAGCTCGTTCTCCGTCGCAGGCTCTAACGTAGGGGTTTCCAGTTGGGTGTTCAGGGTTATACTCTCAGGTTCGGAATTGAGGAGGTTCGGCATTACTGCATGCTCCGGAAATACTGGCGCCCGCGGGACGGTCTTTCCCCGCTGGGTGTAGCTCGCGCGCACCCGATGAAAAAGCGGCCCCGAGGCCGGTCTCTCCACGAGGTGATCTTTCCCTTCGCGATTTCACAGCTACAGCCACGCCCAGCCTGTTGCCCTGGGGCCGGAAATCGGCTGATTTCCTTCGGGAAGTACCCGGCAGTCACCGGTCCGCTCAATGGCGGCCGCAACTCGCTGCTGAAATCCGCACAGGAAGCTACGCTCACGAGTGTAGCAACCTCCGCATTGCAAGGTCAATGCGCGCCCCGGTTCGGGGGCGTCAATACTTCACCAAAGTTACTCCACCAAAGTTCCACGCCCCACCCATTTCGCGCCATTTGCGAAGAGAGCAGGAATCTCAAAAGCCAAAGCGCCTCAATCTCCACGAAAGCCCCGTGCCCCATCCATTTCGCGCCTTTTGCGAAAAGGGTGGGAAACCTCGAAAGCCAACGCGCCTCAATCCGGCCGCCCGCCCATCCCCTCTATACTGAATCGAACGGCGCACTCCCAATGGACCGTCTCTGGACACCCTGGCGCTTCGCTTACGTCTCCGCGGCGGAGGGCCGCGCGCGCACTGGCGTTCCCGACGCGCTCGCCGCCTGGCCCGGCGACCTCGCCTGCGTCTTCTGCAACCTGATCGCCGCCATCGACTACGCCATCGCCCACGGCATGGACCGCGGCCAGGCCGAAGCCGCCGGCGGCCTCATCCTCCGCGGCCGGCACTGCTTCATCTGTCTCAACGCCTTCCCCTACACCTCCGGCCACGTCATGGTCATGCCCTATGCCCACCTCGACCGCCTCGCCGCCCTCCCAACCGAAGCCGCCCACGAGCTCATCGATCTCGCCCAGCGCACCGAGCGCGCCCTCGACCGCGCCTACACCCCCCACGGCTTCAACTTCGGCATGAACGTCGGCCAGTCCGCCGGCGCCGGCGTCGCCGGCCACATCCACCTCCACGCCATGCCCCGCTGGACCGGCGACACCAACTTCATGACCACCGTCGCCGAAACCCGCGTCCTCCCCGAGGACCTCGAAGCCACCTGGAAGCGGCTGCGCAAGGCGTTCTCAGAAGCAGGGAATAGGGAATAGGGAATAGGGAATAGAAAGCCTGATCCGTTACAACGGCGCGCGGCTTGCGCGCGAAGGCGGCGGGGAGATTGATTGATTCTGTGAAATCTCAATGAATCTTGCGTGCAAGATTCTGGCGGGCCGATACGGCACCCGACGTAAATACCGAGGGCCATCGGCCGGCGGGCTGCGATCCTTGATCCCTGACCGCTGTCTTTCTATTCCCTATTCCCTATTCCCTGTTCCCTGTTCCCTGTTCCCTGAAAAGCGTATACTGAGAGTCGTTCGGGCCGCATCCTGACCTCTCGGAGCGGCACTGGAGTGCGCATGAGCCTCACCAATTTCTCCTCGGCCGCCAACCCCGCGCGTGCGAGCGATCCCGCAACAAAAGTCACCGTTCCCGCGCTCGCCGAGATGAAGCGCCAGTCCAAGCCCATCTCCGCTTTAACCGCCTACGACTACTCGACCGCCCGCCTGGTCGACGAGGCAGGCATCGACTTCATTCTCGTCGGCGACTCCCTCGCCATGGTCGTCCTCGGCCACGAAAACACTCTCGCCGTCACCGTCGACGAGATGCTCCACCACACCCGCGCCGTGCGCCGCGCCGTGCGCCGCGCCCTGGTCGTCGCCGACATGCCCTTCGGCAGCTATCAAGGCACAATCGCCGAAGCCCTCGCCAACGCCGTCCGCTTCGTCAAGGAAGCCGGCGCCGAAGCCGTCAAAATCGAAGGCCCCCGCGTCGAGCTGGTCCGCGCCCTCGTCGAAGCCGAAATTCCCGTCATTGCCCACCTCGGCCTCACCCCGCAGAGCGTCAACCGCATGGGCGGCTACCGCGTCCAGGCCCGCACCGCCGAAGCCGTCCGCCAGCTCCGCGCCGACGCCCGGTCTCTGGCCCAGGCCGGCGCCGGCGCCATCGTCCTCGAAGGCGTTGCCCGCGAAGCCGCCGTCTCGATCACCGCCGACCTCGCCATTCCAACAATCGGAATTGGCGCCGGCCCCGACTGCGACGGACAGATCCTCGTCTTTCACGACCTCGTCAACCTCACCTTCGCCCCGGCGGCCAAGTTCGTCCGCCGCTACGCCGACGCCGGCCAGCTCTTCCGCTCCGCCATCGAGCACTACCGCGAAGACGTCGAGCACCGCGCCTTCCCCTCCGATGCCGAGAGCTACCACCTGCCCGCCGCCTCCCGCCGAAACGCCGATGCGGAGCCCTACGACGAAGACGCCGTAGTCAACCGCGACGCACTGCAGGACCTGGGCCTTTGACCGCTTATTTTTCTATGAAATTGGGTGCCCCAGGTCCCCCCTTTCGGGACCTGGGATTTCACCATGGCTCCGCGACCGCCGGCTTTCGCTACCTGAACGGAACTGGGTGCCCCAGGTCTCGCTTCTGAGACCTGGGAGGAAACCTTGCAGCAATCAAATCAAGCTCAATGCAGATCCTCCGCACCGTAGCCGAACTTCGCCGCTGGTCCCGCGAAAGCCGTAGCGCGCAATCCGGCCTCATCGCTCTGGTCCCCACCATGGGCGCCCTCCACGCCGGCCACGCCTCGCTCATCCGCGCCGCCCGCGCGGCCACCCCGCACGTCGCCGTCAGCATCTTCGTCAACCCCGCCCAGTTCGGCCCCCACGAGGACTACGCCCGCTATCCCCGCTCCTTCGACGCCGACTGCGCCCTCGCCCAATCCGAAGGCGCCGAAGCCATCTTCGCCCCCGCAGTCGAAGAGCTCTACCCCGCGGGCGCATCCACTTACGTCGAGGTCGGAGCCCTCGGCAATCGCCTCGACGGCGCGTCCCGTCCCGGCCATTTCCGCGGCGTAGCCACCGTCGTCGCCAAGCTCTTCATCGCCGCCGAACCCGGCCTGGCCTTCTTCGGCCAGAAAGACGCCGCCCAGGTCTCCGTCCTTCGCCGCATGACCGCCGACCTCCGCCTTGCCACCGAAATCGTAGTCTGCCCCATCGTCCGCTCGCCCGACGGCCTGGCATTAAGCTCCCGCAACGCCTACCTCACGCCGCCCCAGCGCGCGCAAGCCCTCACTCTCAGCCGCGCTGTCCGCCACGTCGAATCCCTCGCCGCAAAAGGCGAGCGGCGCGCCGCGGTCCTCATCGAGGCCGCACACAGTATCTTCGCCGCCGCAAGCAGTGCCTTCCCCGCCGCAAGCAGTGCTTTCGCCGCCGAACCCGCTATCCGCATCGACTACATCGCCCTCGTCGACTGGGCGACGCTCGAACCCGTAGAAACCGCCCTCCCCGGCACGCTCTTCGCCGTAGCCGCATACATCGGCCCAACCCGCCTCATAGACAACGCAATCCTAGCCTGAGCTTGATGCTTTTAAAAGCATATTATCAGCGATAAGCATCGATTAAAAGCACATCTTCTCTCACAATTCGCGTAGCACAATTACGCTTTTAAAAGCACATAATTCATGTTATTATGCTTTTGAAAGCACATTATGCGCCAAAATCAACTCATGGCTGCCCAGCCCTACCCCGTCGAACGCGCCCTCAAGGTGCTCGGCGCCAACCTCCGCACGGCCAGAATCCGCCGCGGCCTCACCATTGCGGAAGCCGCGCAGAAGATCGGCGCCGGCCCTCGCGCCGTCATGGATGCCGAAAAAGGAAAGCCCTTTACCGGCATCGCCGTCTATGCCGCGCTGCTCTGGCTCTACGATCTCCTCGCTCCACTCGGCGAGCTCGCGAATCCCCTCAAAGACGAGCACGGCCTTGCCCTCGAGCGCCGCAAGCAGCCGGTCCGCGCCCGCAAACCCCGGGGCCTCGACAATGACTTCTAGGCCCACGTCGGAGTGCTTCGTTTACATCGCGCTGCCGCACGCCGTCGCCCCCGTCGCGGCCGGCAGATTCGTGCTTGAAAGCGGAGCCGGCGGCGGCGCGCTCGGGCGCTTCGTCTACGGCCGGTCCTACCTTCAGAATCCCCACGCGGTCGATATCGATCCCATCGAGCTCAAGCTCTCGCAGGCCACCTACCAGACCTCCCGGTTGAACGGCGTCTTCGGAGCGCTGCGCGACGCCGGGCCCGATTACTGGGGCCGGCGCATCATTGAAAAGCGCGCCGGCAAAACCATCCTCGGCGAACTCGATTACCTGCTCGAATCCCCCGGCGACCGCGCCGGCGCGCTCGGCTTCGGATTGAGCCGCGTTCCCCCCGCCCCGCTGCGCAAATTCAACCGCACCCTCGATCTCGAAAAGCTCCAGCAAATAGCCGAAGCCCTGGTCAGGGACGAGATTCCGGCCACTCCCCGCGCCGCCCCGCCCGGCGCCGCGCAGATCGACGCGGCGCCGATCGACGCCCCGCAGATTCAGGATCTGCTGCTTCTCGGAACCTCCATGGGCGGAGCGCGCCCCAAGGCGGTCATCGAGGACGCCGGCGCGCTCTGGGTCGCAAAGTTCGCGCGCCGAGACGATCGCTGGAATTACGCCCGGGTGGAGCACGCCATGCTCCGCCTCGCCCGCCAATGCGGCATCGACGCCGCCGAAAGCCGCGTTGAATCTATAGCCGGAAAAGACGCGATCCTGATCCGAAGGTTCGACCGCGATAAAACGCCCCGCGGCTACACGCGCTCGCGGATGATCAGCGCCCTCACGGCGCTGCGCGCCGATGAAGCCGCGGACACAAGAGACCGCTGGTCCTACGTGTTGCTCGCCGAGGAGCTGCGCCGCTTCGTTTCGAAGCCCAAAGAGGACGCCCGCGAATTATTCCGCCGCATGTGTTTCAACGCGCTCATATCGAACCTCGACGATCATCCCCGCAACCATGCATTCCTGGCCGTGGACCAGGATTGGAGGCTCTCGCCGGCCTACGATCTCACTCCGTCCCCCGTCGTCGGCCAGGACCGCCGCGACCTGGCCATGGAATGCGGAGACCAGGGCCGGCTGGCAAACGCGGCGAATCTTCTTTCGCAGCACGCAAGGTTTCTGCTCGAAAGAGAGGAAGCCCAAGCCATCGTCGACCGGATGCGCGTTCAAGTCGAGAAAACCTGGCGCCGCGCCGTCCGCGCCTGCGGAGTCTCCACCCACGACGCCGAGACCATCCGCTCCGCCTTCGTCTACCCAGGCTTCTCGCGCGCTTAAGTTTCGCGTCAAAATCCTGACGCCGGCAAGACTCGGCCGGCTGCCCCAGGTCCCGCTTTTGGGAATCTGGGAGGGATGCATCCGGTTGAACCGCCGAGGGTGCCCCACCCTAAGGCGCGTATTTGTTTTCGGGCCTAAAGGTCGTGACCGACTCAAAGCCCCCGGGTTCCTATTCCCTATTCCCTATTCCCTGACCACTGAGCACTGACCACTGACCACTGCCTTTCAGTACCCCTCCGACTTTCCAAAATCGTGCCGGTCGTCGTGTCCGCCCTCCAGCTCCCCGTTCTTCGGATCGACCGCGATGCACTCCCCATCGCTCCAATGGCCGCCGATCTTTAGCGCATACCCCCGCGCCTTCAACCCCTCCACCGTCCCATCCGCAAACCCCGGCTCCATATACACCACATCCGGCAGATACTGCTGATGGAACCGCGGCGCATCCACCGACGCCTGAATATTCAGCCCCTCGTCCGCCGAGCTGATAAAAATATTGGCCACCGTGGTAATAATCCGCGCCCCGCCCGGCGACCCCAGCACGAACCGCACCTTCCCCTTCTTCAGCACAATGGTCGGCGTCATGCTCGAAAGCGGCCGCTTCCCCGGCGCAATCGAATTCGCCGGCCCCTGGATCAGCCCGAACATATTGGGCACGCCCGTCTTCGAATCGAAATCGTCCATCTCGTCGTTCAGCAGAAATCCCAGCCCCGGCACCGTCACCCGCGACCCGAACGCCCCATTCAGCGTCGTCGTCACTGAAACCGCGTCCCCCTCCGCATCCATCACCGAAAACTGCGTCGTATCGGCCGCCTCATGGCGCACGTCGCTCATCGTCGGCGGCGCCGGCAAAAATCCCGCCGGCCGCACTAAATCCGCCGACGCCGTAGCCCGCTCCGGCGCAATCGTCTTTCGCCACGCCGCTGCATACTTCCGGCTGGTCATCTCTGCCACCGGCATCTTCACATAATCCGGATCGCCCAGGTAAGCATTCCGGTCCATAAACGCCCGCCGGTACGCCTCGATCAGCAAGTGCATCTCCGCCGGCGTCCGGTCTCCCAGCTTCTTCAGGTTGTAACCGTCGAGAATGTTCAGCGCCTCCATCAGCGCAATCCCACCCGAGGACGGCGGCGGTGCGCTTACAATCGTGTACCCGTGATAACTCCCCTCAATCGGCGCGCGCTCCTTCACGGTATAAGCGGCCAGATCCTTCACCGTAATCAGCCCACCGCCGGCTTTGACCGCCTCGGCGATCTGCCGCGCCATCGCCCCGCGATAAAAATCCTCCGGATCGGCCTCAATCCGCCGCAGCGTCCGGGCCATCTCCGGCCGCTTGAACGTCTCGCCCGCGCGATAGTAGTTCCCGTCCCGCTGAAAAATCCGGTGCGACTCGGCAAAATTGGCCAGTTGCCGGTTGTGCAGCAACGCCGCCTCTTCCGCCGTCAGCACAAACCCTTCGCTCGCGTACCGTATCGCCGGCGCCATCACCTTGTTGAGCCCCAGCCGCCCGTATTTCTGCTCCGCATAAGTCAGCCCCGCCACCGACCCCGGCACTCCGATCGCCCGGTAGCCCACAATGCTCGCCCCCGGAATCACATCTCCCTTCGAGTCCAGATACATATCCGCCGTAGCGGCCAGCGGCGCCCGCTCCCGATAGTCGATAAACGTGTTCTTCCCATCCGCCAGGTGCACCAGCATAAACCCGCCCCCGCCCAGGTTCCCCGCAAACGGATACACCACCGCCAGCGCGAACCCCACGGCCACCGCCGCATCCACCGCATTGCCGCCCTCGCACAAAATCTCCACCCCCGCATCGGTAGCCAGGTGGTGTACCGAAACCACCATCGCATGCCTGGCGCGCACCGGCTGATCGTTCAGGTACGCGCCCTTCTCTGCCGCGCAAGGCTGCAGCGCCATCCCCGCCAGCGCCACCGCAGCCGCCCACTCAAGCCACCGTTTACGTTCTTTCGCGGCAGGGCAAATTCCATTGCGCCCGCTCGCATCTTCGCGCCATATTTCAGCCATCGTTCGTCCTCCGCCAGAATTTCGGGCCGCCCAAGCAGCGCACCAGCCCATTCATGGTGCTCCGTTCTTCTTATGATTATGAGTGCTGCCAACTCTTGTAAACGAACTCGATGCTGTGGGCAGGTGGCCCACTCATCGTTATCCGGCGACACCCCAGGGCAAAATCGGAACAGTGCCCCTGTTCATCGCGACAATAAGGCCGCGATGAACGGGCCACAGACCCCCATCTCGCCTCTCTGCAGAAGGGCGACCGAATCGATGAGCGGGACCCCTGGCTTGGAAATATTGGGTCCGCCGCCATCGAGATGGCGGAAACGGCACACTCGCGCAAACTGAAGATACCCGGTTTACCGTGCAATTTTTTGTAATAGACAAAAGAAGTACTGATCACCCGGTGAACTTGGCCGATATTGTTCTGGTAACTTCAGGGATCAACCCGTAAAGATGCTTGCGCGAGGTGACTGTGTACCGGAATAAGCTCGTTCTGCCCGGCCTTGGATTCGGCATGTCCGCATGCCTTTGTGTCTTCACCCTTATTGCCGGCCTCAGCTTGTCCGGTTGCAGCGGCTCGGCTCCAGCCAGCGTAGCCGTCACGGCATCCGCGAGCACCGTAGACGGAGCGGATACGGTCACTCTGACCGCGGCGATCGCCAACGATCGCAACTCCGGCGGCGTCACTTGGAGCGCGAGCGGCGGGGGGACGCTTTCGAACACGACCACCACCTCGGCGACCTACACGGCGCCGGCAGCTACCAGTTCGTCGCAGTCTGTGACCATCACGGCAACCTCGGTTGCGGACACGTCGAAGACCGGAACGGCGACCATCGCCATTCCGGCGATGCCGTCGGTTACTTCTACCGGCACAAGCCTGACGGGCGCGGTAGGAAGCGCCTACTCGATCGTTTTGACCGGTAGTGGAGGTATCGCTCCCTACACATGGTCTTTGGGCAGCGGCGCCACGTTGCCAACCTGCCTGACCCTGAAATCGACGGGCGTCATCACCACGGCATCGGGCACGGCGCCCACTGCCTCCTGCGCGGGAACCTACTCCAATCTCACCTTCACGGTGACCGATTCCGGCACGCCGACTCCGTTGACTGTGACCTCATCGGCCCTGTCCATCACCATCGCAGCGGCGCCCGCCCTTGCGTTCACCGGCACAGTACCCGCTACAGGAACCTTTGGCGCGGCCTATAACGGCAGCGCAGCGGCCACCGGCGGCGCGGGCACATTGACATATAGCCTGGCCAGCGGGGCGTTGCCCGGCGGATTGAGCCTGGACAGCGCGACGGGCGCGGTGTCTGGAACGCCAACGTCTGCAGGCGTAGGCACATTTAACTTTACGATCGCGGCTGCCGATGCCTATGGGGACTCCAGTTCCCAGGGCTACTCGATCGTTGTCAGCTATCCGCAGGTGACCGTCACCACGGCAACCACGCTGCCGGCGGGCTACGGCAACGCGGCCTATTCCCAAACTCTGGCTGCCTCCGGCGGCTCGGGCACGGGCTACACCTGGACCGTCACCTCCGGCGCCAGCAGCCTGACCGCGCTCAACCTGACGCTTTCAAGCGCCGGCCTGCTCTCCGGCACTGCGCCGGCAGCGGGCGGCAGCGCCAGCTTCGGCGTCCAGGTCACGGACTCGGCCTCGAACACCGCCAGCGTCACCCTCGCCCTGACCATCAAGGCAGGCGTGACCATCTCCACCGGAACCGCGCTGCCGGCGGGTTACGGCATTACTGGCTATTCTCAAACTCTTTCAGCTTCCGGCGGCTCGGGCACGGGCTACACCTGGACCGTCACTACGGGCGCAACCAGCCTGACCGCACTCAACCTGACGCTTTCAAGCGCCGGCCTGCTCTCCGGCACTGCGCC
>JBOGLX010000069.1:0-2263 GCA_050745765.1 Occallatibacter sp.
ATTGACCGGAATGCCCCTGGGCCGGGCAGCGAGTATGACCGGCCGCAGCCGATCGTAAATCTCCTCGCGGTCGCAGGAAAGCAGCCGACGGAAGCGCGCGTCGAACGACTCGTGTTCGTCGCGAAGACTGCCGGCAGGCGGTTCCGAGGTTGCCGTCGTGGGCTTCGTTCGGATGCCAGGCGAACAGCCCGGCTACCGTTTCAATCGCACGGTTACCCACGCCGCCAGCAGGCGCCAACAGCGGCCAAGCGCGTGCGCGTTTTGCGGGGCTCAGGGCGCAGCGGAGATCGGCCATCGCGCCTCGGTCGCTCGCGAGGCGGCGCAGATAATCCAGCAGCCGCTTGGCCTCAGTCTTGGGATCGGACGGGCTCATGCTTCAACCTCCTCCCCTTCGGCTTCCGATTTGCCTGTAGCGGGTTCGGTGAACAGCGCGTTCAGGGCCAGGGCGTAGGCGCGCATCTGGCGCGGCGTTTCGTGCGGACAGGAGCGCTCGAAGGCCGCGCGCATGGCGCGAGCAACCGCCTTGCCCCAGTCAGTCTTGTACCAGTCACCGTTCAGTCCGAGTCGCTCCGAATTCTCGGCCACCTCCAGCAAGTGCGGCACGGCCAGTTCTACTTCGGTCCAGAATTGCGCGGCGGCGCGGCCCTGGATTTGCTGACGGCGTGTCCTCATTTCCGGCCGGTCCAGCTTGTCCCCGAGTTGTTTATGGTATTCGGATATGGCCCGCCTGAGTCGAAATTCATTCTGCTCAGCCAGCCTGACACCGCCTTCATACGTCCTCTGGCCAGGATCGCCCAGCATCGCGGCGGGGACGTGGAACACCGATTCCGTGGTGTCCACGAGCTTCGCCTTGTTGGCCACGAGGGCGCCCACCCAAAGATCGAACGGTTCATCATCGGACACATTCTGAAGCGCAGCGGGGCCGCCAGGCTTGTCGGCGACAGCTTTCACGGTGAGCGCGCCCAATTCTCGCCAGAGGGCCTTCTCGACGAATGCTCGCAACACGACGCGAGTAGGCTGGTCTTTGATGGTCCGGACGACAATCGTGGCTGAAGGCTCGCGCCACCCATCTTCTGGGTAGGACCCGTACTCCATCCCGTTGGCAAGGGTTAGAGAGCGGCCATCATCGGCGAGTCTAATCGCCCGGGTCAGCGGAACAAGACGGCCCAAGTAGGTGCGGGTGGCGTTACGAACGGCATCGGCGTCAGCGGGTTGCTTGGGCATCAATTCCCAGACTGGTTTGCCCCAGGAGTCCCGCCCGTAGAGCTGGTCCGCCTGCCCCGGGTTGATGAGGTTCTTGTGCAGCGAGGCAACCAGGTTGTCGCCTCGGAGCAGCGCGTGCAGCATCCCTCCGGCAAGACACGGCGCATGGTCGCTCGATCCCTTGCCGGGGGTTTTCTGGCCCTCCCACAATGCCACGCCGATGCGGCCGCCCGGCGAGAAACACTGAAATGTGGTCAGCATCAACGCGAGTTCAGGGGGCGTGAAACACCTCGCCGATCCACCTGAGTTGTCGAATAGGGTGGTGTTGTTCCCCGTCGCTAATGCGAGATCGAGTTTGCCGGTCGCGCTACCTTCGTCATCCTCCGAATTCGCGCCCTTCGCCGGCCTTTCCAAATGGCAAACCTGTAAGAACCGCTGGCCGTTGCCAAGCAGCTCGAACGCGTGCTGCCAGCGATCGAGATAGTCCAGTGCCGACGGGCCGATTCGAGGGCAGCAGGTTTTCCACTCCTCGTGATCAGCCGGTCCGTCCAACGCCGCTTGAGCGACGCAGATGAGCAGCCGCATCAGGGCAACGCGCTCGTGCGGACGGACGGAGAGATCGCGAATCTCGTCGCCGCGCTCGAAGGCCTCACGGAGGCTGACGACTCCAGCCACACCGCCGTTCCAGACAACCGGAATCCAGGCGTCAGTCGTAAGATTCATCATCTTCCTCGTGAGAAACCCGCGGTACTCGCTCGCGGCTCATGATAACACCTTGATCCGGGTCATAGGAAAGCCCTGTATTCTCTTCGCCGCCGGGCCAGCGGATTTCGCCGTCCTTTCCTACAATGCCCACAGCCGCCGGCTGCAGCACATTGAGCTTTAGCCATGCGGGCGCAGCACGTAGGCCCGCTGCGATCGCCCAGCGCGGTAGCGGAACGAGACACCGATAAATGGCTTTGGCGGCTTCGAAATTCCGGGCGCGGTCGTTCGCTGTCACCATGGCGCCATCGAGCAACTCTAGCCGAACAGAATGCCGGGAGAGCGGCGTGATATCGCG
>JBOGLX010000070.1:0-10217 GCA_050745765.1 Occallatibacter sp.
CGGTTGTCCAGTTATATAGTGGACACTACACTAGCATGCTTGTGCACAGGCCATAGCTGGACTCGAACCTCTGGATCACCGCATCGCGATAGAGCGTATTCTCCGGCTCGCGCCCCAGCACCTCCAGACCCTCTTTCAAGCTTACAAGACCCTTTCCCAGCGCCGAATAGCCGACCTCAGCGATGCGCTCATTCCATGTCAACCCAGTCTATGTCAACTTCGATCTGCGAGAATATGGAGGATGACCGCCTTACAGGACCAACTCGACGAAATCACTTCCAACACCCGCCACCTGGTGCAGCCCGATCGCATGGCCGTAGGTGAGCGCGCCGTCGCCGAGTTATTCGCCACCGGAATCGAACAAAAAATCCTCCCCGTCGGCGCCATGGCTCCTGAATTCGCGCTCAAAGACTCAAATGGTAAACTGGTCCGCTCCGCCGATCTGCTCGCCGTCGGTCCCGTGGTCATAAAGTTCTTTCGCGGCCGATGGTGCCCCTACTGCATGACCGAGCTCGAAGCCTGGCGCGGCCTCTACGGCCAGCTCCGCGAGCGCGGCGGGTTAATGGTGGCAATAAGCCCGCAGATCGAGCGCCAGAGCGACTTCATGATCGGCCAGCACGGCCTTCCCTACCCTGTCCTCACCGACCCCGGCTGCGCCCTCGCAGAGCAGTTCGGCCTCGCCTACATCGTCCCCGGCTACCACCGCGACTACTACCGCTCCATCCTCGTCAACATTCCCTTCGTCAACGGCGAGCCAAGCTGGCGTCTTCCGTTGCCTGCCACTTATGTTATAAGCCGCGAAGGGCGAGTAGCCTTTGCCGAAGCCCACGCCGACTTCCGTGTCCGCCCCGAGCCTGAAGAAGCACTGCGCATTGCACTCGCTGCCTGCGGACGATAAGTGCGCCCTGTCAGCCCAGAGCCCTCGCAAGGATAGCCTGAGTCTGCGCCTCAGTTACTCTGCACAGCAAGAATACTTTACTCCGCGATAACTCGCCGGAGCGAATTTCCGCGGCCGACTTAGGCATGCGCTCTGGCTTTCGGGCGTTCCTACCTTAGGCGCTGCGCAAAATGCGCGCAGCGACGAAGGTGGCGCGCCCGCTTTGAAGATCGATGCGTCAAGACTTGGGGGCGGGAATGCGGATGAGCAGGATGTCGTGGCTGGCGAGCTCGATGGGCTCGTTGTCGGTGAGCGTGACTTCCTTTCCGGTCCAGAGATCTTTGCCCTTTTGCGCGCCATGGAGGCCGAGGCGGGTGAGGCTCAGGTGGAAGGGATGGCTCGAGTAGCGGGGGCTGCCGGCGTTGAGGACGGCAATGGCGAGTGCGCCGTGCTCGAGGTGGCGGGTCCAGACTTCGACTTCGCCGTCAGCGTAAGCGCGGGTGGCCTCGCGGCCCAGGCGGTCCTGGTCGATGGCGATGACGTCGCGGTTGGTGAGGATGGCGAGGACGTCGGGCTGCATGGTGGCGAGATCGTTGCCGGCCAGGAGCGGCGCGGCGAGCATGGCCCACATGGAGAAGTGCGAGCGGTCTTCAGCCAGAGAGAGGTACCTGATCCTGCCGCCATTGAACCGCCCCCCGATGCCGTTGCCTACTTCAAGCATATCGGGGTCGTTCCAGTGGCCGGGGCCGGCGTAACGGGCCAGGCCGGCCTGTTCTTCGAGGATGTCGTAGATGCGGCCCCAGGTGGGATTGATGTCGCCGGTGGTTCGCCAGAGGTTGCCGTCGACCGAGGGCGCCCACTCCCAGACCGCGTCCCAGCCGTACTGGCAGAGGGAATAGACGATGGGGCGGCCGGTGGATTTGAGGGCCTTGTCCATCTTGGCATAGGCGGCGATCATCATTTGCATCTGCGCGGCCTTGTCGTTGGGATGGGTTTGCTGCATGATCCCGTCGAAGCTGCAAAGGTCGTATTTGAGGTAGTCGATGCCCCAGGAGGCGTAGAGGTCGGCGTCCTGCTGTTCGTGGCCGTAAGAGCCCGCGTAGCCGGCGCAGGTTTTGGGTCCGGGCCCCGAGTAGATGCCGAGCTTCAATCCTTTGGAGTGTACGTAGTCGGCCAGGGCCTTCATGTCGGGAAACTTGGAGTTGGCGCTGAGGACGCCGCTGGCGTTGCGAGTGCCTTGCCAGGTGTCGTCGATGTTCACATATACATAGCCCGCGTCTTTCATGCCGTTCGTGGACATGGCGTCGGCCGCGGCTTCAATGTCCTTCTGCGTGACGTTGCCGTGGAAGTAGTTCCAGCTATTCCAGCCCATGGGCGGGGTCGGGGCAGCCGTCTGGCTGGCCCGGGGGGCGGCCATTTGCCTGGCGGCATGGGAGGATGCGGGGGCCGGGGATTGGGCGCTGGCGGCGAGCGTGGCCAGAGCAAGGGCGGCAATGGAGAGAGGAGCGGCAAATCGCATGGCTAAAACCTCCTGAAAACTTTTTCAGAGGAATAGTATCCCCTCGGGCTGGTTTCGGCAAAGGGGATTCAACGAATGCAGGACAATTTCTATCCAAACACCAAATATTGCCGGCGACGGCGCGATGCGCTTTGGGCGCTTTTGGCGGACGCCGCCGGAGATGGCCGAAACCGAGGCGGAAGTGAAAGAATAGACGGCATGAAGACTGAGCTATCCTTTGCCCCTCTGTCCGGAATCAAGACCGAAATGCTGGTCGTGCTGGCGGCCGACGTGCAAACCGCCAAAGGCGCTGACGCGAAGCCCAAGCCGGTGCTGCTGACCACGGACAAAGCAGTGAAGGCGGTTGCGGCCGGGGCGCTCAAGAGCGGCGAGTTCAAGGCCGGCGTTAACGAGACGCTGCTGCTGCACGAGCCGGGGGGATTGGCGGCAAAACGGCTGCTGCTGGTGGGCCTCGGCAAGCAGGCGAAGGCGACGGTCGAAGGGGTGCGGAACGCGGCGGGGACGGCGGCGCGGTTCGGCAAGCCGCGACGGATACGGAAGTTGGTGTTCGCGCTTCCGGAGCTTGAGGCGCTGGCGCCGCTGGCCTGTGCGCGAGCGGCCATAGAGGGCGCGTTTGTGGGCGATTTCGATCCGGATACGTATCGCAGCGACCGCAAAGACCAGAGCGTGGAGCGTTTCACGGTGGCCGCGCCGGCCGGAACGGACAAAGGTGCGATCAAGATGGCCTTTACCGAAGGGGTTACCGTCGGCGAGAGCCAGAACTTTGCGCGGTCGCTGGTGAACGAGCCGGGAAACAAGCTGACGCCGACAGTGCTGGGGCGGCGCGCGGCGGAGATGGCGACCGAGGCGGGATTGCAGTGCGAGGTGTACTCGACCGGGAAACTGCATGAGCTGAAGATGGGGGCGTTCTGGAGCGTTTCGCAGGGGTCGGAGGAGCCGCCGGCGCTGATCGTGATGCGCTATGAACCGGAGGGGGTTGCCGATGGCCCGGTGCTTGGACTCGTGGGCAAGGGAATCACGTTCGACACGGGCGGCATTTCAATCAAGCCGTCGGACAAGATGGATCTGATGAAGTACGACATGGCGGGCGGGGCGGCGATGATCGGAGCGATGCGGGCGATCGCGCTGCTGAAGCCGAAGGTGCGCGTTCTGGCCATTGTGTGCGCGGCGGAAAACATGCCCGACGGCAAGGCGCAGAAGCCGGGCGACATACAGACGGCGATGTCGGGAAAAACCATTGAGATCATCAATACGGACGCCGAGGGGCGGCTAGTGCTGGCCGACGGGCTGGCCTACGCCAAACAACTGGGGGCGACGCACCTGATCGACGCGGCGACCTTGACCGGTGCGTGCGTGGTGGCGCTGGCGAACGTACACGGCGGCGCTTTCTCGAACGACGACGATACCTATGCGAAGTTCGAGGCGGCGTCGTGCGCGGCGGGAGAGAGCTTCTGGCGGCTGCCGCTGGGCGACGAGTACGCGGAGATGATGAAAAGCGACATTGGCGACCTCAAAAACGCGGGCGGGCGCTGGGGCGGAGCGATCACGGCGGCAGAATTCCTGCACGCGTTTGCCGAAGAGACGCCCTGGATTCACCTGGACATTGCGGGCGTGGCGTGGGTGGAGGATTCGCGGCCGTATATCGCCAAGGGGCCGAGCGGAGTTGCGGTGCGGTCCATCCTGGAGTGGGTGCGGAGCTACTGATGGAAATACACCCCTGCACGCGGCGCTTATGGGGCACATGGACGTAGCGGAGTTGCTACTGGCCAACCGTGCCGACGTCAATGCCAAGAACAACTACGGTCAGACGCATTTGGTATTTCGTAGAATGCGGGCGGATCAAATTCGGGCCTGCGCTGCAAGGTTGATAACCGCGGCCACCAGCTTATAGTGATATCCATGCAGCGGCAAACCGGCGAGACTAATGGTCAACAAAACCTGCTCACCTGCTTCTTCCGTTATTAAAAAGTGCGGATAGCTCCCACATCCCCCTTGGTCGAAGTCTCTGCACTTTGCCTCCCAAATGGGATCGGTCAGAGCCAGACTGTATGCAATTTGCCGAAAAAGGAACTCTGCCCTTACTTGCGTTTTGCCGGAGTACTTGCTGCCTCTGACCTCCCAAGACAGCCGGTCGGGCCGGATTAACGACAATGAGTGCGTTAAAGGTCGAGACCTGACATCCGATTCCGGGATTGAGCCGGAACGATTATGCAAGAGCAGTTCGCTCCCATCGAGATAGGAAGTCAGTTTCTCCCTATCGTCTTGCCTGTCGAAACGGCGCAGAACCAGGTACGCATCGTCATAAGATGCAGGAGCCGTCTCCCAATTTTCCGGTTGTGCATTATCCCCCACATACTTATCCACGCGTAGCTGCAAAACGTCAAGCGGCGCCATGATCCTGCGTTGTTGAGTGTTGCCATCGACCACCAACATCTCGTGATCCGCAAAGGCGCCGTGCGTTTTGGCGTTAATGGGGCGAATCCATTTGCCGGTGTCGATATCGATCCCGGCGACGCAATTACCGCCGTCTCTTCTTGAAACAGCGAGGCATAAGAATCTCACTTCGTGCATGGATAAATCCTCTGCCTAAAGATGAACGATTCTAAAACCACCCCAGCACTCCTGCAAATATTCGAGCGCGAGCCTGCGATGACAGTGTTCCGCCGTAGCCTCACCGCATAAAAGAACAGTCTTCTTCAGGAAACTATCTCTGGAGAGAACGGCTTCGACTCTTCTGGTACGAATTAGAGCGAGATAAAACTCAGTATAAGTATCCCAACCGCCCTTTTGCTTCTTATAGCTATCGAGAATATCCTGTGTGGGGGCGAGCAGTGGCTCGTGCTCATAGGCAGCGCCGCATAGCTCATGCAGAAAGTACGTTAAGTCGGATTGCTTGGCGAATCCGGCGAGCTGCGAGGTGTTATTCAGCCGCACATCGAGGAGACGCTCGATCCCGTTTGCTTTCAGTGTTTCGAAGAACTGGCTGGCGCTCTTTTGGGTGAAACCGATGCTGTAGATCTCCATTTGTCCTCGTCGAGCTCCGCGAAGAGCGCGGGCTGGGGGTCGATTAGCGGCTTGCCGGATTCGGCGGCGACCTCGTCGTCGGACTGCAGGCGGCCGTCGCCGCGAATGTGGAGCATGGCGTGGCTGCGCTCTGTGAGAACGCGGCCAATGAGCAGACGGCGATGGCAGTGTGCAGGGCTTTCCTCGCCGCAAACCAGGGCTACGCTAAACCGCCCAATGCCCGATTCGAGCCGCGCGATGGCCGCCTGGAATTGGGCGTCGCCGCGAAGCAGGCCGTAGAGGATCTTGGCCTTGCCCTTGCCCGAGGTTTTGCCGTAATAGTCCCGGTTGGCGGGGCGGCCGCCTAGCTCCGCGCCAAGGTAGAGATAGTGGATGCCGGCCTGCTCCAGGGAGCGTTGCATCGGTTCTTTGTCGAATTGCGGAACATACTTCGAGTAGGGGGAGCTGCGCGTGTCCACCACCACTTCAACTTCGTGCTGGCGAATGAGGTCGAGCCATGTTTCGATGGCGTGGTTGGAGTGACCGAGAGTAAAAAAACTGCTCATGTGCGGCCCTTGCCAAGGAGAATAGCACTTTGGGGACCGTGCAGCAGTGGAGAATCGCGGCAGCCGGAAATCGCGGTTTAGACTGGTAAAGTCTGTTCGAACCTGATGGCTCATCGTTTTGGAATTCTTCGCCGCTTTCGTTTCAATCGGCCGCAGCGTATCGCCGCGGTATTGCTCGCGCTCTTTCTTCTGCAAGGGTTGTTGGTTGCCAGCCATCAAACGCTGACGGACCGTGATTACCAGTACGCGCGCTGCGGGCGCGAGACGTGGGAGAGCCCGTCGCCGCTGACGGGCTATTACACCACTTGCGGAAACATCCGCGACGGCATTCTGGCTTACCGGCTCGCCGGCCTGCCGCTCACGCTGAACGTGCTGATGGAGCATGGGCTCGACTTGTTCCGCAGGCCGGAAAATCGCGTCATCCAGACCGGCGGCGAGATCGGCACCTGGGAGCTGCGCCACCAGATGACCCATGTGCTGCTGCTGCTCAGGCTGCCGTTTCTGCTGGCCGGATGCGTGCTCGGCGGCTGCCTGTGGTGGGTTTCGCGGCGGCTTTATGGCAACCTGGGCGGCTATACGGCGCTGGCGCTCTACTGTTTTACGCCCGCAATTCTTCGGGCGTGCCTTTCGCCCAACACCGAGGTGCTGGCGGCGCTTGGGGTCTACGGCGGCGTCTATACTTCCATCGGCGTGGCCCACGCCATGCATGGTCCGCGGCGCAAGTGGCGGCCGCGCATCGTGCTGCTGACGGCGATCTTCGGCGTGGCCGCGGCTTCGCACATCGCGGCGCTGCCGGTGGCCGCGCTGCTGGGCCTGGTGCTGATGCTGTGGGTGGCCGAAGGGCACAGGAGCCAGGCGCTGCCCATCGTGCTGGCGGCATCCGCCGGAGCTCTGCTGCTGGTGTTCGCGTGTTACGGATTTTCGCCCGACGCCTACAGCTACATGTTCCGCTCCGCAGCGGGGTTCATCTGGGTCTCGATTGACCCGGCGCGGCGGTTTTTCACCACCCTTGAGAATGCCGGGATTACCGTGGCGGCAGGCGCGGCGGTTGTGCTGTATTTCGGCCTTCGCAGGTCGCGCTACTTCGGAAACACAGCGCCGCTCTTGTGCGCCGTGGTTTGCATGACGCTGGTGTTGACGGACGTTCCCGGCAGCCCATGGATATGGGCGATTCCTTTCCTGCTGACGTTCGTCGGCGGCGTGTTTGCCGACGCCTACGAGAGCCAGCGCGGACGGCTGGCGCTGTGGGCCGCAGGAGCGATTGTCGTGCTGCAGGCAGTCTTCTGCCTGATCAGCTTGCCGGGGATGGTTTAGTCCCACTGGGAGATCCCTTCCACCCGGCCGGACGAAAGCGCGCCTCATCCGCCGGATATGTCCCAAGGTGACTGAAGAACCGCCTTGGAGCATGCTCTTGACGACATATGTCTTTTGCGATATCTTGCAGATACGAGATTCGGTCCGCCGAAATGGACGAGCCACGGCTCCAAGGTAGTGAGCGGATTGAGATTTAGTTCGCGAGTCAGGTTGGGTGTGGAGCTATAACTGAGAAACCAACGAATTCGTGGGAGGTGCTCTTCTACGGCGATTTTGCGCCCGAGTTTCGCGGATTCTCGGCTGACGTCCAGGATGCGCTATTCACGCAGCTGATTAAGTTGAGGCAATTCGGGCCTCAGCTTGGCCGTCCAGATGTGGACACATTGAAAGGTTCGCGCTACCCGAACATGAAAGAGCTTCGCTTTAGAGTCGCTAATGAAGTTTGGCGAGTTGCATTCGCGTTCGATCCTCAGCGCAAGGCGATCTTGCTGGTTGGCGGCAGCAAATCCGGAGCCACGAAGGAGCGCTTTTACAAAAGTCTAATCCATGCGGCCGACGAACGGTTTGAAAGTCATCTCGCGACGATCATGGAGAAACGGAAAAGAGAATGACAATATCTTTAGAAGAAATGTTGGCGGAACTGCCAACCGACCGCCGGGAGCGCATTGAACGGCGCGCCGCGGAGTTGATCGCCGAGGAGCTGACCCTGCGCGAAGTTCGCCGCGCGCGCAAACTTACCCAGGCCCGTCTGTCGAAGAAGCTCAAGATCGGCCAGGAGGGTGTTTCGCGCATCGAGAAGCGCTCCGACCTCTACATTTCGACGTTGCGAAGCTATGTAGAGGGCGTGGGCGGCAAACTGAAGCTGGTGGTCGAACTGCCCAATCGCCCGCCTGTAGTTCTGGCCGGATTGGGCGAGGACGGCGGCGGCCAAAAGACCAAAAGGAAGACCGGCAACAGCCCCAAATCCACCCCCAAATCCCGTCGCGCGGCCTGAACGCCGGCAGGCATGGGGAGCGCCCACCATAAACCGCGATAAATTAAAGCAAAATAAGGGCTTATTTCCAGGTTTCCGCCTTGCTAAAAGAGCTTTCAAACCCGTAAAATAGAAGTACGGCCCGCGGATCCGGCCCAGCCTCTTTCCGGACTTTTTTGCCGCCTTCCTTCGGGCCTGAAAAACTATGGCAGACGACCAGAACCCCCAGCTCCCTCTCGAAAGCGGCAACCCGCCCAGTGGCACGAATCTCATCCCCATCAACATCGAAGAGGAGATGCGCCGCTCCTATCTCGACTACTCGATGAGCGTGATCATCGGACGGGCGCTGCCCGATGCGCGCGATGGCCTCAAGCCCGTGCATCGGCGGGTGCTGTACGCCATGAACGAGATGGGCCTGCAGCACAACAAGAAGTACACCAAGTGCGCAAAAGTGGTCGGCCAGGCGATGGGAGTCTATCATCCGCATGGAGACTCGGCCATCTACGACACTCTGGTCCGCATGGCGCAGCCGTTTACGCTTCGTTACCCGCTTGTCGATGGCCAGGGCAACTTCGGATCTGTGGACGGCGACCCTCCAGCGGCCATGCGCTACACCGAATGCCGCATGGAGAGGCTCACCGGTGAACTGCTGGCGGACATCGAGATGGAGACCGTGGATTTCGTGCCGAACTACGACGAATCCACTCTCGAGCCCACGGTACTGCCCACGCGCATTCCCGCGCTGATCGTCAATGGCTCCAGCGGCATTGCCGTGGGTATGGCGACCAACATTCCACCCCACAATCTTACGGAAGTCGTGAACGCGGCCATCGCGCTGGTCAAGAATCCCAGCGCCAGCCTTGCCGAAGTGCTCAAGCACGTCCACGGCCCCGATTTCCCCACCGGCGCCATTCTCTACGGCCGCGGTGGCGTCGCCGAGGCCTACCGCACCGGCCGCGGCCGCTTCCTGATGCGCGCCCGCGTGGCCACGGAAAACCTGAGCAAGGACAAGCAGGCCCTCATCGTCACCGAGCTGCCCTACCAGGTCAACAAAGCCAACCTCTTCAAACGCATCGCCGAACTGGTGAACAACAAGATCATCGGCGAGATCGACGCCGAGAATACCCGGGACGAGAGCGACCGCGACGGCATGCGCATGGTCATTGGCCTCAAGCGCGGCGCCCAGCCGGAAATCGTTCTCAACCAGCTCTACAAGCACACTCAGTTGCAGGAGAGCTTCTCCATGATCTTTCTCGCGGTGGTCAACGCCCAGCCGCGGGAAATGGGCCTCGACGAAGCCATCCGCGTCTTCATCGACCACCGCATCGACGTGGTACAGCGCCGCACCGTCTACCTCTTGCGCAAAGCCCGCGAGCGCGAGCACATCCTCGAAGGCTACAAGATCGCTCTCGACAATCTCGACACGGTCATCCGCATCGTTCGCGCATCGGCCTCCCGTGCGGAAGCCCGCGAAAACCTCTATGCCTGGGGCAAGGGCGCGGAGATCGTCATCAACCTCGACCGGGAGCGGCTTGCAAGCGAGGAACGCGGCCTCACCTTGAAACAGGTCGACGCCATCCTGGAATTGCAACTCTACCGCCTCACTCAGCTTTCCGTAGACGAGATCCTCAATGAGTTGAGGGAGATCCGGGAAAAAATCGCCGAGTACGAATCGATCCTGGCCAGCGACAAAAAACTCCGCGCCGTCATCGTCAAGGAACTCGAAGAAGTCCTCGACAAATACGGCGACGAGCGCCGCACGGAGATCATCGACGAAAGCGCCGAGCTGCAGCTTGAAGACCTCATCGCCGACGAGCAGGTGGCCGTCACCGTCAGCCACCAGGGCTACCTCAAGCGCACGCCCATCTCCATCTACCGGCAGCTGCGCCGCGGCGGCTCGGGCCGCATGGGCATGAAGACGCGCGAAGAGGACTTCGTTTCGCAGTTGATCGTCGACTCCACGCA
>JBOGLX010000071.1:0-21298 GCA_050745765.1 Occallatibacter sp.
CGATGTAGATGGTCGAGCCGACGATCGAAGGATCGGAGGCATATTCTCCCTGCCAGGCGCGGTAACTGAGCGTCACCGCGGGCGGCGCCGACGGCGTATCGTCGCTATCGAAGAACAGCCGCCCGGCAAAGGGGCGAATGCCCAGCGTCGCGAAGTAGTTGCCGGAGACAAACTCGCCGTGCAGGGATTTCGGTTCCGCATTGCCGCGGCGCACAGTCCACCGCCACTGGCCGGCCTGCGCCGCGGCCAGTTGCTCGAACTCCGGCGCGGCGCTTTTCAGGTACTGGTAAAGGTCGAAGGAAAAAATGGAGAAGTCGCCGGTGCTTCCGGCGTTGCCCGGAAATCCGCCGTCCACGCAGCAGTCGTCCGTGTCGCCGATGCGGTAAAGCTGCGCGGGATTGGCCACCGGAAGCGAGCGCAGCAGAATGCCCTCGACCAACGTGAAGATCGCCGTATTGGCGCCGATGCCCAGCGCCAGCGTGAGCACCACGGTGAGCGTGAAGCCAGGCGACTTGCGCAACTGGCGCAGCGCGTAGCGAATGTCGAGCAATAAATTATGCATGGCCTTCGTTCTCCGTTGCCGTTGGCAGCCTGGGTCGAAAGTCGCGGTGCCTCTCATGAACTTTCACGGGTCGCAGCTACTTTCATGAACTTTCACGGGTCGCAGGCCCTCACCGACCGTAGTCGAAGTTCGGTTTTGAAAGGGCACGACTTTAATCGTGCCGAAAGCGCAACAGATCAAGCGCGGGCTTTACTGCGGAAAACCCGGATCGGGCAAAGTGTTGTATCAGGGCACGACTTTAGTCGTGCCGAAAGCGCAACAGATTAAGCGTGGGCTTTAGCCCCTGAGAGATGTCTAAATCAAAAACACCTCTTCCCGCCCCGAAAACTACTCCACTGGGTGCCCCAGGTCTCGATTTTGAGACCTGGGGAGCCGCAAGCGTTCATTGCCGCAGCCCTACTCCATCCGCAGCGCCTCCATTGGTTCGATAGCCGCCGCGCGCCGCGCCGGAATCAGCGAAGCCGCGACGGCCAGCGCAAAAATCGCAAACGCGGCAAGAAAGATCACAGCCGGATCGAGCGGGTTTACTTCAAACAGCAACGAGCGCAACAGGCGCGTGGCAAACACAGCTCCCACCCCGCCGATCGCGCAGCCAATCAGTCCCAGCTTCGCGCCCGAAACCAGGATGAGCTGCATCACGCTCGAACGCTGCGCCCCCAGCGCCAGCCGGATCGCCATCTCCTGTGTGCGCATGGCGACGCTGAAAGCGATGACGCTATAGATCCCCAGCAGCGCCAGCAGCACCGCCGCCGCGGCAAAGCACGAGATCAGCGCGGCGTTAAACCGCTGCGGCGCATCGGTTGTGCTCACCGCCTGCGTCATCGACTCGACCTGCGTCAGTGGCAGTTGCGGATCGATCGATCGCACCGTATCGCGCAGCGCCGCGATCATCTGGTCCGGCGGCATCGCCGTGCGCAGCACAATTGTGCCGAATTTTCCATCCGTCGCGTCCGCCGGCGCCAGCGAGCCGAAGGACGCGATATTCTGCCTGGTCGGCTGATAAATCTGGTACTGCGTAGGCTTATCGGGCGATTCCTGCTTGATGTCGCCGATCTCGCCCACCACGGTCATCCACGGCGTCGGCGTCTCCACCATCCCCCAGCGCACGCGCTTGCCGATCGGGTCCTGTCCCGGCCAGAAGTGCTGGGCGAGCATTCGATTCACGATGCACACCAGCGGCGCCTTGGCATTGTCCGCATCGGTGAACGCGCGCCCGCGCAAAAGGGGAATGCCGGCGGCGTCAAAGTAGGAGCCCATCACCTGCGAGGGCCACGAGAGATTCAGCTCCGCGCCCTTCGGCGGAACGTAGCCGTCCGCGACAAAGGCGTTGTTGTTGCCGTTTCCAGCGGCGGGCAGGATCGAAGTGATCCCCGCCGCCTCCGCGCCCGGTAGCTGTTCGAGCTTGCCCAGCAGTGTGTTGTTGAATGCGTCGATCGATGCCTGCGTCGAATACTGTTTCTGCGGAAGCCCGTAGGATGCGGTCAGCATGTGGTCGGGACGAAAACCCAGGTCCACCTCGCGCAGCTTCTCGAAGCTGCGCAGCAAAAGGCCCGAGGCGATCAGCAGCACCAGCGCCACGGCGATCTCCGCAACCACCAGCGCCGACCTCAGCCGCGCGTGTACTCCGCCCGCGGAACCTGTGCGCCCACCTTCTTTGAGCGTCTCGTTCACGCCGGTGCGCGCCGCGGCCAGCGCCGGAACCAGGCCGCACAAAAAACCGGTCAGCACCGCCGCGCCCAGCGCAAACAGCACTACGTGCCAATCGAGCCGGATAGACTGGATGCGCGGCAGCGTGTCCGGCAACAAGCTAATGCCTGCGCGCAGCGCGATCGCCGCAAGCCCCAATCCAACCAGACCTCCAGCGATGCTCAGCGAGAGCGTTTCGATCAAACTCTGCCGCACCACGGCCGCGCCGCTCGCGCCCATCGCCAGGCGCACGGCAATCTCGCGCCGCCGCCGGATCACGCGCACCAGCAAGAGGCCGGCGAGGTTGGCGCAGGCGATGAACAGCACCACGATCACGGCAAGAAACAGCGCGCGCAGCAGCGGCTTGGCTTGCGCCACCGTGTCCGCGGCCAGCGAATGCACCACCGCGCGGATGTGCAGGCTGCTCATGAACGCCGGAAAGGCGCGGTCGATCTGTACGGCGATGGCGTCGGCGTCCTGCTGCGCCTGCGCCGCCGTCACGCCGCGCTTCAGCCGGCCCACCATTTGGTAATTCCAGCTCGCCGCCGCGCCCGCGCTCAGCTCATCGGTTGTAAAACTCATCGGCGTCCAAAGCTCGCTTTGGTTAAGCTGCCCCGGAACCAGAGGAAACTCGAAATTGCGCGGCATCACGCCGATAATCTGGTAGGTTTTGCGGTTGAGCTCGATCTTGCGCCCCAGCACGTTGGGGTCGCCGTCGAACCTGCTGCGCCACAGGGAGTAGCCGATCACGGCCACTTGCACGTGGTCCGTGTCCTCCTTCTGCGTAAACACGCGCCCCATCAGCGGGGAAACCCCGAGCGTGGGAAACACGCTCGCCGTGAGCCGCGCCGCGCCGATCTGCGCGGGCGCGCCGGCGCCGGTCAGTTCGTAACCCGTCTGCTGAAAACCGCCCAGGCCCGCGAAGCTCCGCGTCTCGTGCTCGTAGACCGGAATCTCCGGCGCGGTCACGCCATCTTCATCGTTGGGCCCAAAGGTTTTTGCGTTCGCCAGAACGTCCGAAAGCACCACCAGCCGATCCGGATGCGGGAAGGGAAGCGGCCGCAGCAGCACGCCTTCCACAATTGAAAAGATCGCCGTCGTCGCGCCGATGCCGAACGCCAGCGTGAGCACCGCCGTGAGCGTAAATCCCGGCGACTTGCGCAACTGCCGCATCGCGAAGCGTATGTCGAGCCAAGAGTTGTTCATTGCGTTACTCCCCTATCTTCTGCTGCATTGCTTCCTGCGCGGACGGTGGCGGCGCTATGTCTTGTAACAGGGCATGACTTCAGTCGTGCCGCAATAGCGACATGGAAGGAAATCGGCTTTAGCCGCTGAGGGAATGCATAATGATCGAAATTGAATCCCCTCAGGGGCTAAAGCCCGCACTTCTCGAACGTCCTTTTCGGCACGACTGAAGTCGTGCCCTGTTACAAAGCTCGCGCTATTCGACTTTCGCCACAGGCTCCTGGCTATTCACTCCTCAGCGCCTCCACAGGCTCAATCGATGCTGCGCGCAGTGCCGGAATCAGCGCGGCAATCATTCCGGCCGCAGCCAGCAGCAGCGCCAGCAGCGCAAACCATCCCGCCTCGTGTTGCGCGTTAAAATAGATCACCATGCCAATGATCTTGCGCGCGAAAACCGTGAGCACAAGTCCCGCAACCGCTCCCGCGCCAACCATCCACGCCACGCGCCCCAGCACCATGGCGAGAATCCGGTCGCGCGTCGCGCCCAGCGCCATGCGCACGCCGATGTCCCGCGTGGCCTGCTCGACCTCGTGGCTCACCAGCCCGTAGAGGCCAACCAATGCGAGGACCAACGCCAGTGCCGCGAAGATGCCGAACAGCCAGCTCTCCATGCGCTCGAAGACCAGCGTCTCGGAGACAACTTCGGTCATGGTTTCGGGCGCGATGAATGGGACCGTCGGGTCGATCGCATGAATCGCGCTGCGCAGCGCCGGCACAATCGAAGCCGCGCTGCCGTCGAAGCGCAGCACTAGGTCCATATTGCTCACCACGTCGTTGCGGATACTTGTTGGGAGCGAATTGATCAGCCAGTCGCGCTCGGCCAGCGGCGGCTCGTAAATGTCCTGGCGCACATTGCCGACCACTCCGACGATGCGCGTCCAGTTCTCCGGCTTGGCGGCGTCGTCGGTGCGCTGCAACGTCGGGTTGAGTCCCGCGGGAATGAACTTCTTTACGAACGCTTCGTTCACCACCACTGTGGGCGCCGCATTCTCCGGCCGATCGAGAGCCGGCGAGAGCATTCGGCCCTCGAGCAGCGGAATGCCGAACACGCTGAAGTAGCCGGTCGACACAAAACGCCCCTCGGCAAGCCGCTGCTCGTTGGGCGGATACGGCGGCTGCCCGGCGATATGAAGCTCGGAGTTCGAACCCCAGTCATGGATGGGCAGCATGTTGATGGCCCCCACGGCGCGCACCCCCGGAATCTGCGCCACGCGGTCGAAGAGCGGCTGATAGAAATCGGCAATCGGATCGCGGCCCTGGTAGCGCGGCGGCGAGAGATTGATCTGCGCGGTCAGGATGTGCGCCGGATTGAAACCCAGATTGGCGTCGCGATAGCGCGTAACCATGCGGATCAGCAACCCTGCGGTTGCCAAAAGCACCATGGTCAGCGCGACCTGCGTCACAATGAATCCCGAACGCAGACGGTGCTGCGCGCGCCCCGTGCCAGCGCTGCCGCCGCCTTTCAGCGCGCGGTTGGGATCGACGCCGGAAAGCCGCAGCGCTGGATAAAGCGATGAAGCCAGCGCCGCCGCAACCGCCGCGCCCATGGCCACCGCCAGCACCACCCAGTTCAGATGAATGTCCGCGCCGCGTTGCAACGCATGAATCAGGAAGGCGCGCATCAGGTCAAGCGTAGTCCAGGCCACGAGCACACCGCCGGCCGCGCCCAGGGCGGCCAGCAGCAAGCCTTCCGTCAAAACCTGCCGCAGCAGCCGCGTGCGGCCCGCGCCCACGGCTACACGCATGCCCATCTCGCGCTCGCGCTTCACGCCGCGCGCCAGCAGCAGCCCGGCCACGTTCACGCAGCCAATCAGCAGAACCGCCAGCACCGCGCCCAGCAGCGTCCACAGCGGTCCGCTGCTCTTGCTCGTCACGCTTTCTGCCAGCGGCTCGAGCTGCACCGTGCGCCCTTTATCGGTGTCCGGATAAGCCTTGCCGATATTCGCGAACACATGCGCCAGATCGGCCTGCCCTTGCGCGACGCTCACGCCGTCCTTGAGCCGCGCCACGGACCGCAGCCAATGATCGCCGCGGCGGCTCAGCAACGACTGTTGGGCGTCAGAGAATCGCGGCGTGTAAATCGCATCGGTACTGTTCAGCGGAAACCGGAATCCCGCCGGCATCACGCCGATCACCGTGGTCGCGTGCCCATCCAGCGTGATCGCGCGGCCCAATATATTTCCATTGCCGTTGAAATACTTCTGCCACGCGCCATAACTCAGCACGGCGACGTTGTTGCGGCCATCCAGTTCTTCTCCGGGCAGATAGGTGCGGCCTAATAGCGGGTGCACTCCGAATACGTCGAAAAAATTGTCCGACGAGCGCACGCTCGTCAACAGGAGCGGCCCGCCGGATGGCGTCTCCAACGTGATTTTGTTCCAGGCCGCATACGCCGCCAGCGCCGAGAAAGCCGTGGCCTGCGCGCGCTCATCCTTGAAGCTGGGCCATGAAGCCGGCTGAGTGTAGCCGCTTTGGCTCATCGACTGAACGGCGACGATGCGGCCCGGGTGCGCAAAAGGCAGCGGGGCAAGAATCGTCGCGTCGATCACGCAGAACACCGCCGTGGCCACGCCCACGCTCAGAGCCAGCGTGAGCGTCACCGTGAGCGCAAACCCCGGCGCCCGCCGCAGTTGCCGCAGCGCATAACGAAGATCCTGGAGAAGCACTTTACGCCTCCACTTCTTCTTCAAGCTTCTTGAGCTCGTCCTCCGAGACCACCTTGCCGTCGAACAGGTGCACCTCGCGCTCGGCATGGCGGGCGAAGCGCGGGTCGTGCGTCACCATGCAGATGGTCGAGCCCTCGCGGTGCAGATCGGCCAGCAGGTGCATCACGGCCTCGCCGTTCTTCGAGTCCAGGTTGCCGGTAGGCTCATCGGCCAGCAGAATGGACGGCGACCCCGCCAGCGCACGCGCCACGGCCACGCGCTGCTGCTGGCCGCCGGAGAGCTGCGCCGGATAGTGCCGCATGCGGTGCGCCATGTTCACGCGCTCCAGCGCCTCTTTCACGCGCCGCTTGCGCTCCGCCGACGGCATGCCCGCGCGATAGGTCAGCGGCAGCTCCACGTTCTCCTCCACCGTCAGATCGCCGATGAGGTTGAAGCTTTGGAAAATGAACCCGATCTCCTGGTTGCGAATCCGCGAACGCTCGCTGAAGTTCAGGTTCTCCACAGGGTTGCCGTTGAGCAGGTAGCGCCCCCCGGTCGGCGTGTCCAGCAGTCCCAGTATCGAGAGCAGCGTCGATTTGCCGCACCCGGATGGTCCCGACATCGCCAGATATTCGCCGCGCGAGATCGTCAGGTGAATCCCCGACAGAGCATGAGTTTCCACTTCGTCCGTGTAGAAGACCTTGGTCAGGTCCTCGATCTCAATCAGTGTGCCGTTCGACGCCATGCATCCCTCCTGGTGAGCAGTCAGTGGTCAGTGATCAGTGGTCAGTGGTCAGTGATCAGTGATCAGTGGTCAGTGATCAGTGGTCAGTGATCAGTGATCAGTGGTCAGCAATCGGTAGTCAGTGAACAGTGATCAGTGAACAGTGGTCAGCAATCGGTGAGCAGTGAATAGTTAACCGGTAAAGTGCGGTCCGACGCCTTCAATTCCCTATTGCGCTTGAGGCCTTGTGTCAGGGCACGACTTTAGTCGTGCCGAAAATGCCGCAAAAAATGACGGTGGGCTTTAGCCCCTGCGGGAAGCATCGAGATCGGATTCGTTCTCAATTCTCCCCGACCCCTGACTCGCGACACTCGAAATCTGAAACCTGATCCCTGAAACCTGATCCCTGAAACCTGAAACCTGATCCCTGAAATCTGAAACCTGATCTCTGAAACCTGAAACCTGACCCCTGATCCCTAATCCAATCGAATGTGATCCACGTTGTCGTAGCGCGACATATCGGACAGAATCACCGTGTCGCCTTCCTTGAGCCCTTCCAGCACCTCGATCTCGTTCGCCGAGGCGCGGCCCACTTTCACCGGAACCCGCGTCGCACCCTTGCCGTCCGGATCGAGCTTGAACAGGCTGATCGTCGAGTCCTCGTTGCCCAGCGCCGGCCGGCCTACGTAAAGCACATTGTGCAGGTGCGCCAGGTCGATCGTCCCGTCCACGCTCAGTTGCGGCACCGCGCCCGGCGGCAGCGGTCCATCCAGTGTTACGTCAACCGTGCGCGTTCCGTTCAAAACTGCCGGATCGATGCGCGAAACCTGGCCCGGCACGATTCCGTTGTGTGTGTCGATCAGCGCTGGCTGCCCGAGCATAATATCGTGCGCCTGGGTCTCGGCAATCTGTAGCGATGCCTTCAGCTTGTTGAGCTGGATCACCTCGGCCACCGACGTTCCCGCCGTCACATGTTCGCCCACAGAAACCGGCGTGGGCAGCGGGGCCAGCTCGCCCGCGATGCCGGCCTTCACATGCAGCGCCGCCTCCTGGCTCTGGTAGAGACCGAGCAGCGCCTTGGCCTGGTCGATCTTGGTCTGCGCCGAGGCCAGTTGCACCTGAATCGCCTTCTGGTTTACCGCCAGTTGTTCCTGGCTCAACTGGTGCTGCGTTGTCAACTGGTCCGCCGTATCCTTCGACTTGGAGTAAGCCAATCCCGAGATCACGCCCAGGTCGTAGAGCTGTTTGTCGGTCTGCGCCTGCAACTGGTCCTGCGTATAGTCGGAGTTCACCGCCGCCGCCGCGGTCTTCTTATCCATCAGCGTGCTGTCCAGCGTAGCCTGCAGGCTCTTGTAGTCGGCCTCGGCGCCTTTGAGCGCCAGTTGCGCGTTGAGCACTTCCTGGTCGAGCTGCGGGTCGGCCAGGTCCATCAGAACCGTGTCCGGTGTCACCTTCGTCCCCGGCAGCACCCGGATGCGCACCACCGTCGCATCGGTCTGCGTCGGGATCAGCTCAATGCTGTCCTCGCGCGGCACCAACTGCCCCGTCGAAGCGCGCACCTGGATGGTCAGGTCCCCGCGCTTCACCGTATCGGTCCAGATGACTGAACGGTCCACGGTGGGCGAAGCCGGCTTGAGCCGCGATACGGCGAACGCCAGCGCCGCCACTACCACCACCCCTACGCCGGCCCAAAGGATCGTGCGGCGTCTCTTCTTGCGTCGAATGTCTGGGCGTGCGATATCCATTACCGAGATTATTGCACTCGCCGTGCCAGAAGGACGCATTACGGCAAGCGCTGAAAGTAAATAAGTTATGACGAAACGAATCCACGAAGCGTCCATCTCCGCTGCCCGATTCCGGCGCGCCACTGTCCGTTTCCGAACAGTCGGAACCGATGCCCCGTGATCGGAAGAGCACGATTTCAGGTACACTGGCAAGATCGGAAGAGCGGGCGCGCGGCGTTCTGTAACAGGTACACTGGCAGGTTCGGAAGAGCGGGCGCGCGGCGTCCTGTAACAGGGCATGACCCTTCGGCAAGCTGAGGGCAGGCTTTCAGTCGTGTCCCCATGAGCCCACAGCTCACCCAAGGAAATGAAAAGCTGCTTTCATCCCCCCGGAGGGGGGACACGAGATTAGCCCAGGACAAGTCCGCCGGGGCGGACGCAGTCCTGGGAACGCGTGCAAACAGAACCATGCGCCCCGTAGGGGCGCTGCGAGTCGCTTCGGCGGCTGGTTTTCGACTGTGGGGAAGACGCGGCAAAATAAGCGAGGACCTTAGCCCGCGCGGGGTGTTTCGGATTGACGGAAGCAAGCCTCCAACGCGAATTAGCCAGAGTCCCGATCGAAGAAGAGGAGCTTACGCCGGAAATCGCCGCCGCGCTCAGCCGTGCACGCGCGTCGCTTGCCCGCGGCGAAGGCATTCCCCACGAAGAGGTTCTGCGCGAGTTCGGATTCGACTTCTGGCATCGGCCCGAAGCGCAGCGCTGACCGGAATCACCGCCTCCGCAGCCCCGCCAAAAACTCCTCCGCCCCAAGCGTATTCAGCACATCCTCTGCACTCAGCCATGCCCGCTTGAGCTGCCGGATTCCGTAGTCCATTTTCCCGAGGTTGCGGCAATCGTGTGAGTCGGAGTTGATCGCAATCCGGCAGCCCAGCTCCTTGGCCAGCCGCAGGTCGCGGTCGCAAAGGTCCAGCCGCTCCGGCGCCGCATTGTGTTCCACGGCCACGCCCAGCTCGGCGGCACTCCGCAGCACCGCGCCCAAATTCAGCGCGAACGGCTCCCGGCGCAAGAGCAGCCGGCCCGTCGGATGCCCCAGAATCCGCACATACGGATTCTCGATCGCCCGCAGCACCCGCGCCGTCATCTCCTCGCGGCTCTGCTCAAAGCGCGTGTGCACGCTCGCAATCACGATCTCCATCTGCGCCAGCACCTCGTCGTCCAGGTCCAGCGCCCCATCGGCCAGAATGTCCACCTCGATCCCGGTAAAGACGCGAATCCGCCCCTCCATCTGCCGGTCAACCTCGCGAATCCGCTCCATATGTTCAAGCGCCCGCTTCTCGTCCAGCCCGTTGGTCATCGCCAGATTCTTCGAGTGGTCGGTAATCGCAATGTACTTGTACCCGCAGGCCAGCGCCGCCTCGGCCATCTCGCCTATCGAGTTCCGCCCATCGGTCGCCGTCGTGTGCATGTGCACGTCGCCCAGCAAGTCGGCCTTCTCGATCAGGCGCGGCAAGCCGCCGCGCGCAGCACCCTCGATCTCTCCCAGGTTCTCCCGCATCTCCGGCGCCATCCACTCCATCCCCAGCGCCGCGTAGATCTCCTCTTCCGTAGCCGCCGCCACCACCGATTCGTCGTCGAGCCTCGCCAGCGCCCACTCGCTCAGCGTGTAGCCCATCTTCAGCGCCCGCTGCCGCAGCGTCACGTTGTGCGCCTTGGAGCCGGTGAAGTACTGCAAGGCGGCCCCATACGACTCGGATGGCAGCAGCCGCACATCCACCTGCAGGTTATCCGCCGCGTAGAAGCTCACCTTGTTCTCGCCCCTGGCGATAATCTCCCGAATCCCAGGAAACGCCGCCACGTACTCGACCGCATGGGCAGTCTCGCCGGGCGCGCATCCCGGTCCCGTCGCCAGCAGGTCCAGATCGCCCACCGTCTCCCGCCCGCGCCGCAGCGACCCCGCCGGCGTCACCCGCTCAATCCCTTTGAATTTCAGCAGATAAGCGCAAATCTCTCGCGCAGCCTCTTCGGCCACGTCGATGCGGAACCGCCCGGCGCTTCGCCGGTACTCCTCGATCCCCTTGCGCAGTTTTTCAATCTGCTTTGCGCCCATGCGCGGCAGCCCGGTCAGCCGCCCCGCCTCGATGGCCTCGGCAAGCTGGTCCACGGTCCCGACCTGTCCCGCGTCCCACAGCAAGGCAATAGTTTTGGGGCCCATGCCGGGCAGCTTCAAGAGTTCAAGAATTCCCGCCCCGTACCGCGCCAGCAACTCCTCGCGCTGCGGCAGCGTGCCCGTCTCGGCAATCGCCTGCAGCTTCGCCGCCATCCCTTTGCCGATGCCGTCGATCTCCATCAGCCGCGCCGTATCGGCCGCCGCGCGCGCCAGGTCCACGGTGGTCTGCTCGGCTGCCTCCGCCGCCCGGCGGTAGCTGCGCACGCGAAAGCCGTCGCTCCCGTCGATCTCAAGAAGATCGGCGGTCTCGCCCAGCAATCGGGCCATCGTCCGGTTGTCCATTGAGTCACTCTACGCCGGCTGGCCGACTCTTGCTATCGATTCATGCCGCCGCTATGCGCCATCGTCCCCGCGGCCGATCGCTGCCGTGAAGTGGAGAAAATCCTAAAGTGGAGAAAATCCTGAAGTGGAGAAAATCCTGAAGTGGAGAAAATCCTGGGTACCCCATCCATTCGCGTTCATTGCGAATGGGTGGGACTGACCAACTTCTTCCCGAGGAGGCCGGCGGTTTCAATTACACCGGGTGCCCCAGGTTCGGCGCGTCTTTGTCTTTGCGCCTAACCTGGGCTTGCTCACATCTAAACCGGAACAAATTCATGCGGTCAGAGCTCTAGCGATCTCTGCCCTGCGCTCGGAGCGCAGCAACCTCACACCGCCTCCAGGCAGTCTTGCTCTTACGCCCGGCTGGCCGCGCTTCTAGGCTGCGCTGTGAGCGCTGTCTCTGAAGCGGATCACCGCATCCGCCTGAGGCCCTTTTTGGCCTTCGACGATATCGAACTCGACCTCATCGCCTTCTTTGAGCGTTTTGTATCCGTCCAACTGGATCGCCGAATAATGAACGAATACGTCCGGCCCGTCTTCACGTCCGATGAATCCGTAGCCCTTGGCGTTGTTAAACCACTTCACCTTACCTTTGTACTGAGCCACAGGCTCCTGCCTTCCTTTTTGGTATGAAAGAGGGTCACGCGAGCACGGAGAGTACTCACACCGACGTTACGTAAGATGTGAATTTCTCAGGAAAGGTTTTTCCGCGATCGGTCAGAGCATTCCGCAAACTGATACGGACCAAGCCCGTGCAGCGGGCCGGCGTCTATTGTCCTATTTAGAATCAATGATATCCACAACTTTTTTTAACTTTTTTCTTCCCTTGGCCTTACTAAACCGCGCATACCAAAGCACTCCGCACAGCGTCTTGCCGTCCAGAATCGCGCCCTTCCCGATCATCTTCAGCACTTCCGACAGCTTAACCAGCCGCAGCTCGATCTTTTCGTCTTCCTCAGGCGTCGCATCGCCCGCCGTCAGCCCCTCCGCCAGATAGATGGTCATCGACTCGCCCAGAAATCCAGGACTGGGATAGAAGGTGATCGTCGGCCGCCATTTTTTCGCGCGGTAGCCGGTCTCCTCGGCCAGTTCGCGCTGCGCGCCCTCCATCGGGTCCTCGCCCGGTTCGATCTTCCCCGCCGGCAGCTCCCAAAGATACTGCCCAGCCGCGTGCCGGTACTGCCGCTCCATCACAATCCAGGGATTCTTCTTCGCTCCGTCGATGGCCAGAATCACCGCGCTCCCGTTATGGCGCACAATGTCGCGCTTATTTTCGCTTCCACCGGGCTCGATCAGCGTGTCGCGATCCACGCGGAACAACGGCCCGTCGAAGACCACCTCGGAGCCGATCACCCGCGCCGTCTCCAGCGTTGCGGCGCTCCTCCGGGCTGATTTCGCCGGCTTCTTCGCTTTCAGGCCCTTGGCCGCTTTGGTCTTCGCCTCTCCGGCCCATGGCTGCTTCGTCGCTTTACCCTCTTTCGGCATTGCAACCCTTCCTATCCGCCTTAACGGCCTGTGGTAGAAGTCTTGTCTTGAAAGGGCACGACTTTAGTCGTGCCGTAAAGCTGTGGCAGAAGTCTGGTTTTGAAAGGGCACGACTTTAGTCGTGCCGCAAAGCCAACAAAATCAGTGGGGCCTTTAGCCCCTGAGGGCCGGTTTTTCTGAAATCTCAACTTGCGCAACGCTGTTTAAGGGTAATCCCTCCTCAGCGGCGATTTCAGCCCGTAAACGTCAATTCATAAAAGAGTATACGCATTGCAAAGATCCTATTTCGTTACTTGTGCATCGATTGTCCCCGCGTGGCATCCTTAATCACAGCCGCAACTCAATCTCCGCTCTCTCAGATAGGCCGCGAGTGAACCAGCAATTGTCAGCAGACTGTTACCCGATCTCCGCAGCCCCCGGTCTGAGCCGGCTCTTTCTCGACTTCTGCGCGGGCAACCCCGCCGCGCGCGCTTTCTACGCCGCCGTTCAGGGTGAAAGCTGGCAAGACCGCCCACCGCTCCCACCTCATTGGTCCGAGCTTGTCGATCTCCTCGCCGCCCAGAATCCCTCGCCCGCCGCCGCTGCCGCCCTCGAATCCCTCCGCCAAGGCGTCGGCGTTGTCGTCACCGGCCAGCAGGTCGGCCTCTTCGGCGGACCGCTCTTCACGCCCTTCAAAGCCGCCACCGCTCTCGCCCGAGCCCGCCAAGCCACAGCCGGCGGCCATCCCCACGCCGCCGTCTTCTGGCTCGCCAGCGAAGACCACGACTTCGCCGAGATCGACCACGTAACCTTCCCGGCGAAGCGGGAATTGCGCAAGCTCACTTACGCGCTCCCGCCCGAAACACAAGCGGACCGCCCCGTCGGCTCGATCGTCCTCGACGATTCCATCCTGCCCCTCGTCGACCAGGCCTTGGATCTCCTTGGACCCTCCGGCGCAACCGAAGCCCTGGCCGCCGCCTACAAGCCCGGCCGCACCTTCGCCCAGGCCTTCGCCGACTTCTACTCCCAGGTCTTCGCCGCCCGGGGCCTGCTCATCCTCGACGCCAGCGGCCGCGAGTTTCACCGCATGGGCGCTCCAGTCCTGCGCGCCGCCATCGAGCGCGCCGACGAGCTCCACACGGCCCTCACCGCCCGCAACCGCGCTCTTGAAGCCGCCGGCTATCACGCCCAGGTCGCCGTCACCCCGCAGTCGAGCCTGCTCTTTCTCATCGACGAGGGCGCCGGCGCACGCCTCGCGCTCAAACGCACTCCGCCAACCGCCAACGAACCCGACGGCCTCTGGCAAGCCGGCCGCCAAAACTATTCGACGGCCGATCTCGTCGCCATTCTCAGCGCCCAGCCCGAACGCATCTCCCCCTCGGCGCTGCTGCGCCCGGTTTTTCAGGATTTTCTATTCGGGACTTCGGCGCAAGTGGCCGGACCTGCGGAGATTGCTTACCTGGCGCAGTCCAGTGTACTTTTCGAGGGCATTCTGGGCTGTCGGACGCCGCCGATTGCGCGCTTCTCCGGCACGCTGATTGAGCCGTCGATTGCCGAACTGCTGAGCCGCCACGAACTGAGCGTCGAGCAGGTCTTCGCCGAAGAAAACTCGGCCTCGCTGGCGCAGAGGCTGGCGGCGCGCGCCATGCCCATTGAGACAAAGCAAAAACTGGCTGCGGCCGGTAACGCACTCGATGCCGAGCTCGACGCACTCGTTGCGTTGATGCAATCGCAGGACAAGGGACTGGGGCAATCGGCCGAGACCGCGGCGGGCAAGATGCGCTACCAGATGAACCGGCTGCGCACCCTCGCCGCGAACTTCCAACTGCAGCGCGATGCTGCCCTCACGCGCCACGCCGACGCCATCTGCAACGCGCTCTTCCCCGGTGGCGTGTTGCAGGAGCGGGTTCACGGCGCAGCCTATTACTTCGCCCGCTACGGCCTTGAGCTGGCGGAAACCCTCACTGCGCGCGCCGCGAACGCCTGCGCAGGACACTTGGCCCTTTGGCTATAATCCTCGCGAATCATTCAGAGGTCATCCATGAAGCCATTATTCGCATTTGTCGCCGTCGGCCTTCTTACCTCGACGCTGGCCTGCGCGCAAGCACCCTCCTGCGCCACGCCCGGAACCGACAACGCCTTCCTCGGCATTCAAACTATCCGTCTCTGGCCCGGCCCCGCGCCCGGCGCCAAAGGCGACGGCTGTTACGACATTCCCGCCCTCACCATCTTTTATCCGCATCCAGGTACCGCCAACGGCTCGGCCGTCATCATCTTTCCCGGCGGCGGCTATGAGGAACTCGCCGGCAACCTCGAAGGCCGCCAGGTCGCCGACTGGTTCACCGCCCGCGGCTTTGTCGCTTTCATACTCAGCTACCGGCTCCCCTCGCATGGCTACCTGCTGCCCATCCCCTTGCTCGACGCCCGCCGCGCCATCCAGACCGTCCGCGCCCGCGCCGCGGACTACCACATCGCCCCGAACCGCATCGTCCTAATCGGCTTCTCCGCCGGCGGACACCTCGCCGCCCTGGCCGCAACCAAATTCGTCCCCGGCAACCCCAACGCCGAAGACGCCATCGGCCGCGTCTCCAGCCGCCCCGACTATCTCGTCCTCGGCTATCCCTGGATCGGCGCCGTCAGCCTCGACTACTCGCACCTGAATTATTGCAAGGAGTTCCATCTGGAGGCGCAGTGCGCGGCCCTCGCCGCCCAATTCGACCCCGATCTCTTCGTCACCAAAGACACCCCGGAAGCCTTCATCTATCACACCTTTAACGACCAAACGGTCCCCATCCAGCAGAGCCTCGGCTTCTTTCAGGCGCTGGTCAAAGCCGGCGTCCAGTCCGAGTACCACGTCTTCTCGAGCGGCGCCCACGGCAGCGGTCTCGGCAAAGGCAACCCAGCCCTCGACCAGTGGCCCGGCCTGCTCGAAACCTGGCTCCGCGCGAAAGGACTGCTGAACAAAGCAGGGGCTACGGACTAGGGACTAAAAAGCAGGGAATAGGGAATAGGGAACAGGGAACAGGGAACAGGACCGGGGATCAGAAGCCCGGAGCGAACAAATCAACTTCGTGTGCGCAGGATGCGGAAAAACTCGGAGCTGGCAGGGCTTTGTAACAGGGCATGACTTCAGTCGTGCCGAAAGCGGCGCAATATGGACATGGGCTTTAGCCCCTGCGGGCTGCTCTTCCGCCGCCTTTTAGTCCCTAGTCCCTAGTCCCTCCAAAAAATAAGAAGCGGGCAGCCGGCCTTGGGAGTGGAAGGTTTCCCAAAACCGTCTGCCCGCTGGACCCTGGACCGGGTCTAGGTGGTAAGTTCAGTGTAGCCTTGTTCCCGGCGAATGCAAGCCTTTTTTTGAACAATTTTTCGTTTGCGTGACAGCGGTCACTGGAGGACCCCACGGTGGTAGTCTGCGCGTTGACTTGCCGCCTTTTGCCCTGATACAAAAAGATGTTCCACCAACCGCGGTCCCGCATTTGCCGTATCTCGAATCAGCTAGAGCCAGGCGGCTTCTTCCTTATGAGGAATTCGCCTTGTGCGGCAGCCGGAAAAGACTGCAAGTATTGTGCAACCGCCCTGGGACCGTAAAGTCCGGAACCGTAAAGTCCAGGACCGTAAAGCCTGGAACCGTAAAGGCCTGAAAGAGAGAACGGAGTTAAGCGGCGCCGCCATGCAAGAGATCTTTCAACAAGTCGCAGCCCTCATGGTGGGCGCGATCCCCACGGCGCTGCTGTTCATCGTTTTGGTGATCGCCTACCAGTTCCTCGTGCAGGGTCCGCTCTCGGCCACGCTCAGGGAGCGCTATGCCCGCACCGGCGGCGCCGTCGATGAGGCGCGCCGCGCCGTCGCCTTTGCCGAAGCCAGGGCAGCCGAATACGCCGAAAAGCTGCGCCTCGCCCGCGCCGACGTTTATAAGGTCCGCGAGCAGCGCATCAAGCAGTGGAACGCCGAACGCGACCGAGCCCTTCAATCCGCCCGCGAAGCCGCGGGCAAAAAAATCGTCGAAGCAAAAACGGCCCTCGATGCCGAAGCCGGCAGTGCCAGGCAGGTCATTCAGTCTTCCGCGGCGGAGTTGGCCGCTCAGGTGGTGCGCGCCGTGCTGCCGGCTGCCGCTGGGGGGCCGCGTTGAGAAATCTCTCCTTGCCCATGCGTACCTTGCCCATGCGTAGCTCCTCTCGGATTTTCTGGTTTGTTCTCCTCGCCGCCCTGGCGGCAGCGCTCTCCGCCGCGCCGCGCCGAGCAGCCGCGCAACAGTCGGCCCCTGCCGCAAGTTCCGCCGCCAACGCATCCGCCTCGCAAAATCCATCCGGCGGCGATCAGCCGCAATCGGAATCGGACGAAATCAACGGCTATCTGCACTCCTCCACCGTCCGCGCCGTCGCCAAAGTGCTCCACCTCAGCCTGCGGGCCGCGGATTACATCTTTCTCGGCATCAACTTCGCCGTCATCTTTCTGGCCATTGCCATCCCCCTTGGCCGCGGCTTGCCGAAGATCATGCGCAAACGCTCCGCAACCCTGCGCGAAAGCATCGATTCGGCGCGCAAGCTCACCGACGACGCCAATGCCCGGCTGGCAGCCGTCGAGGCGCAAATGGGAAAGCTCGGTGACGAGATCGAGAAGTTCCGCGCCGAAATCGAAGAAGAGCTCAAGAGCGACGAGGTGCGCATCAAAGGCTCCATCGCCGAAGAGAGCGCCCGCATCGTCGCCGCCGCCGAACAGGAGATCGGCGTGGCCGCCCTTCAAGCCCGCCGCGGCCTGCGCACCTTCGCTGCCGAGCTGGCCATCGACCACGCCTCGCGCCAACTGGTCCTCACGCCCGAAACCGACCGGGCGCTCATCGCCGAGTTTGCCGGCAACGTCCAGGAAAACCATTTGGGCGTCAAGGAAAACCATTTGGGCGCCAAAGGAGGCCAAAACTAGATGCCTGCCTTCGTCTCCCGCTACGCAACGGCCTTCCTCGAGGTGGTTACCGCCGCCCATCTCGACACCGCCGCCATCGACCAGCAGCTCGCCGATTTTCTCTCAACCTGGGACGGCAGCGCCGAGCTGCGCGCCTTCTTCGAGAACCCCGCCGTCCCCGCCGCCCAGAAAGTGACTTTTCTCGACACGCTCAACAAAGAGCTGCAGCTCCTGAAGGAGCTGCGCAACCTCCTCGCCGTCCTCATCCAAAACGGCCGTATCGCTCACGTAAAAGAAGTGGTCAAGTCCTATCGCCAGTTGCTTCAGCAGCAGTTGGGCATCCACCTGGCAGAGATCGTAACGGCCCGCGAGCTAAGCCCCAACGAGCGCCAGACAATGATTGACGGCGTCGCCACGCTGGCCGCCGGCCGCATCGAACCCAGCTTCAAAATCGACAAGTCGATCCTCGGCGGCGCCGTGGTCCGCATCGGCTCCACGGTCTACGACGGCTCCGTCCGCGGAAGGCTCGAAAGGCTCAAAGAACAGTTGGTTGCCGGGTGAAAAACAGTGATCAGTGGTCAGTGATCAGTGATCAGAAGCCCAGGCAAAGAAGATTCGAGATTGAATCCCGGAATTCAAGATTAGGAAAGGAAGGCAGACGATCGGCGGTTATTCGGCAGTTTGCTCCGCGCGGTACGAACTGACCACTGACCACTGTTCACTGTTCACTGTAGATGCAAATCAAAGCAGACGAAATCACGCAGCTTCTTCGCGAGCAGATCGCCAACTACGACGCCAAAGTCCAGGTGGACGAGGTCGGCACCATCACTTCGCTCGGCGACGGCATCGCCCGCCTCTACGGCCTCGACAAGGTCATGTCCGGCGAACTGCTCAGCTACCCGCACGGCATCGCCGGCCTCGCGCTCTCGCTCGAAGAGGATCAGGTCGGCTCCGTCATCCTCGGCGACTACACCGAGCTAAAGGAAGGCGAAGAGGTCAAGCGCACCGGCAAAATTCTCTCCGTCCCCGTCGGCGAAGCCATGATCGGCCGCGTCGTCAACGCTCTTGGCGCGCCCATCGACGACAAAGGCCCCATCGCCACCACGGACACCTTGCCCGTCGAGCGCCTCGCTCCCGGAATCGTCGATCGCCAGCCCGTCCGCGAGCCCATGGCCACCGGCCTCAAAGCCATTGACGCCATGATTCCCATCGGGCGGGGCCAGCGCGAGCTGATCATTGGAGATAGGCAAACCGGCAAAACCGCCGTCCTGCTTGACACCATCATCAACAACGCCAAAAACGACCTCATCTGCATCTACTGCGCCATCGGCCAGAAGCGCTCGTCGATCGCCCAGGTCGTGCAGACGCTCACCGAGGCCGGCGCCATGGGCCACACCATCGTCGTCGCCGCCTCGGCCTCCGAACCCGCGCCCATGCTCTATCTCGCCCCCTACGCCGCCACCGCCATGGGCGAGTTCTTCCGCGACAGCGGCCGCCACGCCCTCGTCATGTACGACGATCTCTCCAAGCACGCCATGGCTTACCGCGAGATTTCGCTCCTCCTGCGCCGCCCGCCGGGCCGCGAAGCCTATCCCGGCGACGTCTTCTATCTCCACTCCCGCCTGCTCGAACGCTCCTCCAAGCTCAGCAAGGAAAAAGGCTCAGGCTCGCTCACCGCGCTGCCCGTCATCGAGACCCAGGCCGGCGACGTCTCCGCCTACATCCCCACCAACGTCATCTCCATCACCGACGGCCAGATCTTCCTCGAAACCGACCTCTTCAACTCCGGCGTCCGCCCCGCCGTCAACGTCGGTCTCTCGGTCTCGCGCGTCGGTTTTTCGGCGGCCATCAAAGCCGTCAAGCAGGTCGGTTCCACGCTCAAGCTCGATCTCGCCCAGTACCGCGAACTGGCGGCCTTTGCGCAGTTCGGCTCCGACCTCGACCCGCTCACCCAAAAGCAGCTCAACCGCGGCCAGCGCCTGACAGAGCTGCTCAAGCAGCCGCAGTTTCACCCCCTCACCTGGCAGCAGCAGATGGTAGTCCTCTTCGCCGGCACGCAGGGCTATTTGGACGACCTCAAAGTCTCCGACATTCGCGCCTTCGAAGACGGCCTGCACAAGCATTTCGAGGCCTCGCAGCAAGCCCTGATCGCCGACATCACCCAAAAGAAATCTCTCGACGACGACCTCCGCAACCGCCTCCACGCCGCCCTCAAGGAGTACAAGGAAACGTTCAAGACAGAGCTAGCAGCCGTGGGGGCAGGGAAGTAGGGTGCAGCAGGTCGCGCATGACTCGGAAAGACAGACGTTTTGTAACAGGGCACAACTGGAGTCGCGCCGAATAAAGGTTCGGATTTTTTGAAGGGTACGGGCTTTAGCCCGTACATTGAGCAGCGGAATTGTGAGGGGCTTTAGCCCCTGAGGGAATTCGATCAAGAAAACAGTCTTGATCAAAGCCTCCTCGGAACGAAGGACTGAGAACCAAGAAAATGCCGAATGTACTGGATCTAAGACGCCGCATTAGAAGCGTCAAAAACACGCGCCAGATCACCAAGGCCATGAAGATGGTCTCGGCCGCCAAGCTGCGCCGCGCGCAGGAACGCGCTCTGGCCGCTCGCCCTTACGCCCGCATGATTCAGAGCGTGCTCGAATCGCTCATCCGCCGCGTCGATCTCTACGACGAAACCACCGGCAACCTGGCCAACCCGCTCTTCCTCACGCGCCCCGAAAAGCGCATTCTGCTCGTCATCGTCACCGGCGACAAAGGCTTCGCCGGCGCCTTCAACGCCAACATTCTCAAAACCGCCTTCCAGTTCATCTCCGGCAATACCGGCAAGGAGTTCGACATTGAAGCCGTCGGCCGCAAGGGCCGCGACCAGATGCGCCGCCACTATCCCGCCGCTGTCTACAAGGAACAGACCCAGGAGGGTGTCGTCCGCCACTTTCGCGAGCGCAAAGCCCGCGTCGAAGTCACCGGCGACCACCCCGGAATGCTCGAAAAGCTCGAAAGCTCTCGCGTCTTCGAGGTAGCCCAAAACATCATTGCCCGTTACGTCCGCGAGGAGATCGACGCCGCCTACATCGTCTACAACGAGTTCAAATCGGTGATTCAGCAGCGACTCGTCGTCGAGCGCCTGCTGCCGCTGATCGAGCTAGGCAAGCGCGACATCGCCGGCGCCGTCGAAATCTCTGAAGAGGCGCGCGCCCGCGCCGGTGAAGCCGCTCTCAGCGCCGGTGTCGAGCTCGAACCAGCCGACGCGCGCGAAGCCGACGAAGAAGCCAAAAACTTCGGCACCGCCAACGTCGACTACATCTACGACGAGCCGGCCGAGGAGCTCTTCAAGGGCCTGCTCCCGCAGTACGTTGCGTCCATGCTCTACCACGCCATGACGGAATCGGTAGCCGCCGAGCACGCCGCCCGCATGACCGCCATGGATTCGGCCACCAACAACGCCTCCGACATGATCGACCAGCTCACGCTCTACATGAACCGCGTCCGCCAGGCCGCCATCACCAAGGAGATCATCGAAATCGTTTCCGGCGCCGCCGCGTTGTAAATAGGCCCGGCTCAACAAGCTCCCGGAGGGAGCGCAGGAATTTAGCCCAGGACAACCCTGAGCGAATGCGAAGCGGCAGTCCTGGGAAGGGGAAGCCAATAGCCTTCCGTAGCCCCGTAGAGGCGACAGAACTCCGAGATTTGAAAGGGCACGACTTTAGTCGTGCCGCAGACGGCAACACAACGGAAGCGGGCTTTAGCCCGTACATCGAGCAGCAACAACAAGGACGCGGGCTTTAGCCCCTG